>SLGQ01000022.1 GCA_007136595.1 Candidatus Sumerlaeota bacterium
CCGATCCGAAAGAAGATGGAATTTTCAGCGAACTGGACAGTGAACTTATCAAACTTTATAACAATGCACGGAAACTTGAACAAAAAGGGAGACTTTTCCCGAAAAAAGCCAAATCTTCATGGGATGGTCTATTGAATTATCCGGGTAAAAACCCTTTTCTTGAGCTTGCAAAAGAAAGGATCGCATTTTATGAAAAATATCTATCGGTCAAAGAAACCACTCAAACCGCTGAAAAAAAAGACAGGGAAAAACTGAAGGAAATTGCATCTTCAGAAAACCCTGACATTAATGATTTCAGCTTGCTCTTTTCACAGTATCTTGAAACTTACGGTGCTTTTGCAGGAAGAAAAGTTATTGATGAGATAATTGAAGCTGTGAAAAACCCTGAAACAAAAAAAGAGATAAGAAGGATATCTTTGGATGAAAACATCAATTCCCCTGCGTGGCTCAGCTCATGTCTTTCGGGAAACGGGGCAAAGTGCTATCTTTATTCGCTTACCGAAACCGAAGAAAAGAGAGAATATAAAAAAAGGGCTTGTTTGCTTCAGGTTGAAAAAGGGTGCAGTGAACTGGCGGAAGATTCTTATAAAAAAGAAAATGGGAGATCCGCTGTTTATTTTGGAGAAAAAAGCTGTCATCTCGGCAACAAAAAATGGTGTTTTAAGTCTGCCGACATACTTTATTCTGGAAAAATGGGGATAAAGCCTGATGTGCAAAAATCGATCCCGCTCCTCACCGACAGTTGTGAAACAGGTGAAGTGAGAGGATGTTTCTATCTCGGGTTCATCTATGAAAAAGGTGAAGGAGTTGAAAAAAACAACGAAAAATCGTTACAATTCTACAAAAAAGCATGTGAACTTGGACATACCGGCTCTTGTCAGAAAAAGTAATGAAAACAGTAGAAAGATTAGGCCATTAAAGCAATCAGGGCTTGATTTTGACAGTGTTATTAACACAACGGACATAAAAGGTGCTCCTCTGATAATTGAAGCTCACCAGTCCAAGACTGAAAAAAAGGCTCCATGAAATATCTGTTTCACCAGAAAGAATAGACGATGACCAGAGAGCCTCAGTATCTTCAAAAACAGAGTACCTCCCATCACCTGCAGCTGAACAGCTCCAACAAACATCCCTGTTCCAGCAATCAATTTCTGTACAATATTTGCTAACTCCGCAAGCTCCTCCCATCATAGTGCCGGGACAATTTATGACAAGTGTTCTAAGTTCACATATTTCAGGAAGCCGTCCTCCAATCTCCGAACAATATTCAACTGCATCAGAATAACTCATCTCTTCCTTAGAAATTTCAGACCAGTTAAGTCCGGCATGACGGAAAGGAAATGTTTTCCTTTCTATGTAGTAAAAATGTCCTTTAAAACAAAGACCGGCAACAATACAAAAAACTATTATCATTAAAAAGAAAACTTTAAAAAACTTTGATTTCAGAGTTAATCTGCTCATATCGTCTCCATAGCGATCTATTTTTAAATTGTGTCAACCAAACTTTTGTCAACAGTCCCATGCCTCCTTCCATTAGGAAAGATTACTGCTTTTTTCAGTACAGTCAATTAAGGGACTAGAACACCGGGTACAAAGGAGTTGCGAATATTTCTTAACATCTTATTTTTTCTCTGCTCACTTCTTCATTCTCTAAAACAACTTATCAATTCAAGCACAATGTGTAAAGAAAAAAGAGATAAGCTGCCAGCTAAATTGATTTCAACATTTCAACGATTCCGGCATCCATTTTGGAAAAGCCGAAACATTTTTTTCCGAGATAGTTCATCCTGTTTCTGTGTGTCAGCACCGGGAGCGAAGGGATTGCGGACGAACCCTTTATTTCACTATCTTAATCAGTAACTATTGTTTCTTTCCCGAGTATTTCTTCCAACTCTTTGTAAATCTTCTTTCTGTAATAAATTTCCAGAGGAAGTAAGATCAACCCCAAATTCCCCAATATCTGTTTTTCCAAAAGAAATAAGCCATCTCATCAATAAGAAGATAGGATAAAATAATAAAAACCATTCCAAAAATAAATGCCCCACTTCTGCTTAAAACATTCAAACTATCCTCCAAAAACACCGGCATTGATCAATAGTATTTGCTTAATCTTCTTAAACATATTTTTTCACCTCACTTCCAATAAGGATCAACTTCAGGTTGAACATGATTCCGGAATTTATTCTTCTACACCGGCTTCTTTTAACATTTTGATGATTTTTTCAATCTTTTCTTTCAAAGAAGGAAGGTCTTTTTGTATGGTGTCCCAGACTGCGGTAAAATCAACTCCAAAATAATGGTGAATCAAGACATTCCTCATATCAGTCATAGTTCGCCAAGGTATTTCACTATATTTTTCTTTTGTTTTTCCTGAAATTTTATTCGATGCTTCCCCTATTATTTCAAGTTTTCTAATTACGGCACTTGAAACAAGATCATTTTGAGAAAAGCTGAAGAAATCCATTCCGTCAACAAACTTTTTAACATCATTTACAGCATCTCTTATGTGAAGAAGGTACGGCATATCATCTTTATGCGGCATATATCTCCTCCATTTCATTAAGAATCTTATCTTTAAAATAGGGACTGAGTGAATTTTCTGTGACAAGATCAACTTCTCTACCAAAAATTTCTGTAAGTTTGTTTTTCATTTCGATAATCTGGAAAAGACTTTTTGTGTCTGAAAATCTCACTATCAGATCAATGTCACTGTCAGGATTCTCTTCCCCTCGTGCAAAAGAACCGAAAAGAGCAATAAAAACTATACCGTTTTCCTGACAAAAACTTCTCAGCTCACTGTTCTTGAAAATATCTTTTTTACTTTCAACCATTCCATAGCTCCCGAAACATTCAAGTAACATTCTACACAACTTATCTTAAAAATAAAGAGTTGTTTGAAAGTTTGTGGGAAAAGTTAATCAATCATCCTGTTTCTGTGTGTCAGCACCGGGAGCGAATGGGTTGCTGATATCTCTGGCATCTTATTTTTTCTCTGCTCACTTCTTCATTTTCTAAAACAATTTATCAATTTAAGCACAATGTGTAAAGAAAAAAGAACCTTTTTGATTACTCAGCTTCCATTGACAATATAACCGGAAATATCAATAAACTTTCTGTATATCGAATTTCAGAAGAAGAACCGCAACGACGATTTGTCTGGACAGGCAGCATTGATATTTCAGAAGGATCGGGAACTATTACTGTAATGCAAAAATCAGGATTACAGTGTATGTGATGTCGCCCGGTGGATCAATCTTCTCAAGTTCATATCAGGGAACATTTTAGACTTCAACATCAATTTCCTGACATTTTCTTTTGGCGGGATAACTTTAGTTTCTTCAGGGGTATCAGCCCTCGTAAGGACAAAATATCTGCTCCGGATATAAACCGATGATCCACTCCCCTGTTCCTTTATAAATGTAATATCATAAGGATCACCGTTGAGATATATGATAAAAATATCACTTGTCAAAGGTTGAAGCTCAGGTGTCACTTCATATCCATATTCTTCGAGTGTCGGTGCACTCACAAGAAGTTTGTCACCCTCTCTTGTTATTATCATTGTCCCCACATTGTTGGGATCGTGAAATGTTCCTGTATGCCCATCAAATTTATCAAAGTCAACCTTGTATTCCGGAGGATCAGAAGGTTTCGGAAGGTTTGCGATCGTTGTTATTGCCGCATCAACGCTGTCTGAAAAGTTTGCACCATAACCACTTGATATAATTGAAAGTGCAAATTTATGTTCAGGAAGTATATAAAATGAATTAGTAAAAGAAATTGTTGCTCCGTCATGCTGCCAAACATCAGTTTCATACCAATTCCCCGCTTTTGACATGTATCCTTTTTCAACCATCATTCCATAACCGTAATAAGTAATTCCTTCACCATAAAGAGTGTCAACTTGAGGTTTTGTAATTTCAGCACGCAAATCATCAGATAAAACTTCACTGTTTCCATCAATTATAAACTGTGCCCATATCATCATTTGTTCAGGCGTTGTCCATACAAGCCCGGCAGGACGGGTAAAAGCTGAATCAGCAATTGCATCTATATCAACTGTTCCCGTTTTTCCGCTTTCAAGATCATCGATACTGAATCCGTATGACTGGGCATAATCTCCATCAGAAGCCACTTCGCTTTTACGGAGATATGTTCTTTCCATTCCAAGAGGAAGAAAAATATCCTCCCTCATTATGTCAGACCAGGGCCGGGAATCGAGTTTTTCCGTTATGATGCCGGCAAATGAAAAATTGGGGTTTGAATAGTTCCAGAAAATGCCCGGAGGATTCATCAGAAAATAATTTCTTGAATAATTTCTTCCCGTATAATAGAGCATTTCATCATCTGATCTGTCATTCCACTCTGTCCAATCATAAAATCCCCCCTGATGTGTAAGAAGATGTCGTATCGTGATTTTTTCTCCCCACTCCTTTCTGTTTTTGAACTCTACTTCAGGAAGCAATTTTTCAAAATTATCATCAATTCCGCCCTTCCCTTCCTGGATCTTTTGCAGAAGTGCCACTGCTGTCATTTGTTTTGTTGCCGAACCTATTTGCATGAGAGTATCCGTTGTGAGAGGTTCTTTCCCTTCACCATCTTTTGAACCAAGTGCGATCTTAAAAGTTACTTCACCATCTTCCATTATTGCAACTGAAACACCGTAAGCTTTGTTTTTTTCAAGATCTTTCCTTAGAGTCGCAATAAAATGGTCAAAACGGGAATCATCTGCAATATCGTTATCATCCTGCTCATCATCAGAAAAATCTGCCTCATCATCAACGACAGGCTCAACATCTGATTCTCCTTTTTTGGTATCACTGCATGCCACGAAAAAAACAAACCCTGACAACACTGCAATTAAAACAAAAAACTTTTTTTTCATTGTTTAATCCCCTGAATTTTCAATCAAACTAAACCAGTTTAAACGCTATCGCCATTTTATCCACTTTTTTGTTATTTGCTAAGTTATTCACCCAACAAAAATCCCCCAAAATTTGCTTTTCTCCGATATTTTTCCATAATGTGATTTCGGAGTTTGAATTTTTCGGGAGGGAGATATGAAAAGGTTGTTACCTGCGGTTTTAGCGGCAGTTATTCTGTGTGGTTCTCTGTACGGAAACGACAGATCAATGAAGTCTGATGAAACTCAGAGAAGGTACGAGAGAAAGGCTGTAATGGGTCTTGGAGATATCGGGTTTTCTCAGGATTCTGTCAGAATAAACATGCAGTACTGCACAAGCACTCAAAGCGGATACCGTTGCAGTCCATGGAGTTTCAATGTCAATTACCGGCTCGGTTATGAAGAAAAGCTGAAAGCTGCAAAAACTTTTTATGACTGGACGATCACAAACAGGTTTGACAAGATCATAATGGGTGACGGCACTGCTCAGATGTTTACCCGTGACGGGGAAGTTTCCATCCCCACAGGTGAAAGGATCCAGTATTTCAGATCGGGAACAGGCACTTTAAGCTCTTTTCAGAGCCGTCTCGAATCGTATCTGAACGGTACACTCAAAGAAAACCTTGGCGAACTGCTCGATGCTTCAGTAACTCAGAGGTATCTTGAACTCCCCGAAAGAGAGCAGGAAACATTCATGACAACAAAGGCAAAAGACCTCGGTGTCACCGCCGACTTTATAAGGGCTTTAATAAACTCTTCCTATATTTTTGCCGCTCATGTCCAACCTATTGCAGGCTCAGGAAGAGTAATAAGAAAGGAAAGAAAAACTCTTGACGGAAGAACTGTCCGTTACTATGAAATAGATTTCAGAATACCTGTAAATGTCACATTTTTAATATACAATTACAATGGTGAAACCAAAACTTTCTCTCTTTATAAAAAACTGACCGCTGTTTCAGGGGGAGTTTCAGGTTCAACCGATTCTTTTTATGTAGTTCCAACCCCTTCCCAAGTAATGGCAGCTTTTAACGACACCTTTCAGACAGCTATAAAAGCTGCATCAATAAATGCCAACTATCAATTAAGAAAAGATGATAACTTTGCCCTTTTCATGCCTATTATCGCAGCTTCCGGTTCAAAAATAGAAACAGAGTTCGGCGTGATGGAGGATATCAGAGTTGACCATCCTTTCTCTGTAATGGCAATGGTTGACGGAGAGATGAAAAGAAAAGGATATGTAAAGGCTAGGAAAGTATCAAAAAACTGTTCTGATGGATACAATGAGCCGACAAGAATGCAAAGAATAAGCGGTCAGGCAGAAGAATATGACCTTTTGAGGGAATATCCGTGGACAGGGCTCTTCTTTAACCTCGGGTTCGGCATGAACTCTCTCCGCATTTCAGGAAAAGAAGGATTTGACGATGTGGGCGGACTTTTTCTTGCTCCCGGTTTCCATCTCGGAGCAAGCATCAATCTCGGTTATTCCACCAACAGTCAAGCTTTAAGTGAATTTTACATGGATCTATTTTTCCATTTGAGTTTTGGGATTGATGATGAACCTTTAACAGGAAGACCCGTATGGCTTGGTGGCGGGCTTGGATTTTCAAGAAGGATATACACCGGTGTTGCCGGCTTATATATAGCCCCGGCTGTCAATTTTGTTTATGATGCCGGACTTACATCAAATGACTATGTTTTCCACAACTTTGTGATAAACCCTCAGCTTCATTTCGGGTTCAGCGTAAACCCATCTTTTGACATAGTGTTTAAAGGCGGCTGGAATCTGGGATTTCTTCTTAAAGCGGAAGATGGCTTTGAAAACAATGTTACAGACAATTACGACAATTTTGCAATGGGTTTGACGGCATCTATTGATTTTAATTTCCATCTTCCTATTGTCGGAGGTATGGCAAGACTCTACAGAAAACCGTCAAATGTATGCGAAGCGATAAGAAAATCAGAAAAAAAGAAGTCAGAGGTTACAGAATAGTTTGGTTTTAAATGTTTTTTCAAGGGAGGAATTTTAGATGAAAAAGATGATTATCATGTTCGTTGCTTTAACAGCACTGTTTTTTACTGCCTGTAAATCGGCACCCAAATGTGAACCTCACACACAACCTACACCGGCAATTTATGAGGCAACTTTTGTAGAAAGCACCTCAACTGCTGAATCAATGATCAGGGCAAGCGGAACAGGATGTACAATGGATGAAGCTCTGAAAGAAGCAAAGAAAACCGCTATCTGGTTTCTCCTTGAAGCAGGAGACAGACCGCTTCTTAAAACACCGGCAGAAAAAACAAGGGCTGTTGGACTTGCTCAGCAAATGTATGCAAATCCCGATCAATTCATAAGATGGACATCGGCTCTTCAGTCAAAACAAACTGTGGGCGGAAAACTGAAAGTGACATATACTTTCAGAGTTGATGTTTCAATGATGGAACAGCAACTTATTGCAAACGGTATCATTACTTCATCCAGCGATATCGCTGAATCAATAGGTCTTCCGACCATGGCTGTTTTTGCCGACAAAGGGGGAGACTGGGGAAGAACTGCCGTAGCTGTAATGCAGGAGTATTTTCAGGACAACTCTTTTGAAGTTTACTCCAGTGCACAGCAGACACAGACCAATGAACTTGTCAGCAAAATATCTATGCTTGAAGGTGCGGAAACCGATCCGATGCACGATATGGCTCTTGCTCTCGGTTCAGATATTTATGCAAAACTGAATTACTCCGGCGGTGGAAGTCATGTAGGCGGTACTGCTACTGCAAAAGCATCCATTTCCGTAGAAGTTTTTGAAACTGCTTCAGGAAGAATGCTTGCATCAACTACCGGCTATTCTGCCGAAAGAAGAGTGACTGATGTCAACGCTCTTATTCAGGAAGCAACTAACGATGCCGCAACAAAAGTTATAAGCCAGATTAGAAAAGAATGGATGAAAATGGCTGAAACAGGAAAACCGTTCAAAATTACCGTTCTCAGCAATTCAACAGACGGTTCAAGAGTTGATGAAGCTGTTTACGGACTTTTAAGAAAAATGTCCCAAAGACCCATCAGAAGACAAAGCGGCGGAAAATCAACTTTCAGCTACATAGTTTATATCAAAGATGTTCCCAATGCTTTTGAACTTTTTCTTAATTTGAGGGATGCTTACAATGGTCCCGGAGAAATCGAAAAAGTGAGCGACACCGGCTCTTTCCTTGTTTTTAAAGCTGCAGGGGACGGTGAAATAGAGTTAGAAATAGAATAAAGGTTTAAAGTATGAAAAATTTTATACCGGCTCTTTTTATTTTATTTGTTTTCATTGTATCAGCACCTTTTGAAATTTCTGCAAAAGATGCCTACAGAAAAGCAAAAAAAGGTGCCGCAGATGCATTTGCCGAGCTTGACGGAGGGGCACCAAGTGCCTCTCCTGCTCAAACTGACAAAGGGAAAAAACCGGTCATGCCCAACCTTGACCTTGAAACGGCTCTGTTGAGAGGAACAGGTTACGGATCGAATGAAAATGCGGCAAAATCTGATGCACTTTCACATTTAAGTCAGTCGATAGTGGCAAATATCCACAGTGAAACAAAAATGTCCCAAAAAGAGAGGGATGGAAAATATTCTGAAACATTTGTCAATGACATCAGGGTAAATTCAACTGTTTTTTTGAAAGGGGTGGCATATACTGCACCTGAAAAAACAAAAGATGGAATAAAAGTTACAGCTTATATGACAAAAGATGCTGTTCTTGGAACACTCAGGTATCTTATTTCAACTTTACCTGAAAACCTTGATACACTTGAACCGGCAAAATATGACAGTGTCCTTACTACTGTTTATCTTGCATATTCCCTCATATTTGCAATACCACAAAGAGATCTTCCCGAAAGGAGTAAATACATCTCCATCCTTGATGCAGTAAAAAGGGAAGTTGAAAAAATGGCAAGTCACGGAACAATATTTTTCATGACAAAAGAGGGTGTTTCTGCCGAAATATCGATCGGCGGGAAACAGTATGAAGCGAACACCAAGATATTTCTAAAGCCGGGGAAATATAATTTCAATGTAAAATCGGAAGGATACAGAAACCTGAGAGGCTCTTTCCATCTCTCCAGAGCAGATAAAAGATTTGTCGAGCTGGTTCTTATTCCGGAACAGATTGCAAAAAGAGAAGTCTATTTAAATGTCATTTCTTCTGTCAGAGTTGTTGATGACATTGAAAAAGCCCTTCTTGATTTCGGTATAATACCGAGTCAGGATGAAGATCTTCCCCATTCAATTGTGGTAACGCTGAAAGGAACAACTGTGACTGTTGACAACTATAGAAGATATGAACTTGAAATGGACCTTCATACATTCAAGAATGGAAAAAGGTTCAGAATTACAAGATACAAACACAAGCCGTTTTTTGTCACTCCTGAAACAGAAGAAGCCACAATAAGAAGGGAAACGGCAAAAATATCTGTTCAAGTTATCAGAAAATTTCTTTCAAGCATTGACCTCAATGAATTCTTTGCTGACTGATAAAAGGGGTATTAAATGAAAAGATCGTTAATAGCAGTAAGCTTCATTATAATGTTATGTTCCAGCTATATTAATGCAAAGGATATCAGAGTGGCCGTAACTGATTTTGATGGCGGAAGTCATTTCAAAACTTACGGGGAAACTGTCACAGGCATCGTAATCGCTGAACTTTCAGGAGAAAAAAACATTCAGGTCATTGAAAGAGGACAACTTAAAAAAGTTATTGATGAACACAGTCTTGCTCTGACCGGACTTGTTGATCCTGATCAGGCGGCTGAGCTTGGTAAATTCATTCCATTGAACAAGCTTGTTTCAGGAACTATCGGTCCGCTTGGAAACCAGTTTGTAATAACTGTGAGAATGATCGACATTGAAACATCAAAAATTGATGCCGCTGTTACAGAAACAGTTCCAAACGCAAACGCACTTCCGGCAGGAGCTAAAGTAATTGCAGACAAGTTGATAAATGCGATAAAAACAGGCGGAACTGTCAGAGAAAGCAAAAGGGAGAGGCTTAAATACGGGTGTGAATCCAAAAAAGATCCATCAGACTGCTATAACCTCGGCATTATGTGGTATCGGGGAGAAGAAGGTTTAAAAAATCAGGTTTTTGCAAGGAACCACTTTATGGTCGCATGTAATTTCGGTCACGCACGAGCATGTTACTATGCCGGGAACATGTTCAAAAACGGAATCGGTGGCAGTAAAGACTCAAAAAATGCCGCAACATATTTCAAAGCTGCCTGCGATTCAGGATTTAAAAAAGGTTGTGCCCAGGCTCCTTCACAACAAAAGAAAGGAGGATCTGCATTTGGAGATCCGCTTGTAACAGGCGGTGACAATGTTTCCATTGCACCTCCAGGCAAAAAGAAGTCTTCAGACTCTGAAGAAACCATACCTGAACTCGAAAAGTGATCGCTGTTTTCTTAAAAAGATCTCATTGCCGCCAGAGCAACTTTTATACCATCTGCAGCACTTGAAATTATCCCTCCGGCATGACCGCTCCCCTCACCTGAAACAAAAAGGTTTTCAAAAGGAGGAGCAGAAAGATCTGCACTTCTCAAAGATTTGACCGGAGCTGAAGTTTTGCTTTCAAATCCTGCGGCTACACCATTTTCAAAACAGGATATTTTCCGATTAAAAACCTTCAAACCTTCCGAGAGGGTGGCAAATATCTTTTGAGGCATAAGCTCACGGAAATCAGAATTTATCAGTTTAAAAGAGTAGGAACTTTCCAAAGGGAAAGAGGAACTCTCTCTTTTATTTATGATGTTTTTTACAGTCATTGCGGGAATATCGAAAGAATTGTTGAACTCGAAAAATTTCCGCTCCATATTTTCAATTATTTCCAGTGCTTCAAGGGGATAAACCGCTCTTTTTGAAACATCTTCGATCTTAAAAGGTGTAACTACAGCACTGTTGGAAAACTTTCCGTCACGAAAATAATCAGACATGCCGTTAACAACAGAAAGACCCTGTTTCGGAGATGCTTGAACTATCCTTCCTCCGGGACACATACAAAATGTAAAAACTGAACCCGAGTCACATTTTGAAGTAAGTCTGTATTCTGCACCCTTTATTCCGGGCAGCTCTTTTACACCCCATTGCGAAAGATTTATCTCTTCCCGTTCATGTTCAACCCTGAAGCCTATTGCAAAAGGTTTGCTTTCAAATTCAACACCGTTTCTGATAAGAGTTCTGTAAAGATCATAAGAACTGTGACCCGGTGCAAACAAAAAAATATCTGCATCTATTGATCCCGGTCTTTTACCCTTTGTTTCAACTGAAACCACCCTTCCGTTTTTATGGGTGAACGATATGACCTCTGTTTTATAAAATACTTCCCCGCCTAACGATTTGAATTTTTCAATAATGGAAGGAACTATTTTTTTCAGATTATCGCTGCCGAGATGGGGATGTGTCATATACCCTATTTCCTGCGGAGCTCCGGCAGCTATAAGTTCCCTGAATATAAAATTCTTTTCAACAGAGATCGCTTTTGTTCTGCTTGTCAGCTTTCCGTCACTGAAAGTTCCCGCGCCACCTTCTCCGAATGGATACCCGCTGTTTAAAGGGAGTTGCCCTGTTTTTTCAAAGTTTATTATATCTTTTGATCTTTCATCGACTGGCTTCCCCTTCTCAATGATGGTTGTTTCAAAACCTGCCATCTGAAATATCAATGCAGCAAAAATACCTGCCGGACCGCAACCTGTAACAACTGCTTTTTTACCTTTTCCAAAGAAACGGTCAGGCACCTGAAGCATTTCTTCATGCGGTTTTTCTCCTGTTGAAAGTTCATTGCTTTCAACCCCTGCTCTGATAAGCCAGTGAATTTTTCTTTTATTTCTGGCATCAAGACTTTTCCTTGATATAAAGTGATTAAAGTTTGTCAGGTTCAGTTCTTTTTGAATTTTTCTTTTCAGTTGAATTTCATCATGATCGGTGGGCAATTTAAGCTCTATTTCACAATAGCCCATTTTAATTGCTCCCTTTTTTCCCGATCTCAGTTTTTCCGTCAATAAAAGTGATCGAAAACGGTTCTTTATTTTCAAAATCCACAAGTCTGGGAATTGTTTTTCCATTCTGTTTTATAAGGGCAAATCCTTTGTTCATAGGAAGAAGCGGATCATTTTTTTCAAGATTTGCTTCCAGTTTTGAAAGTTTTTCAAAATTATGAAAAAATATTTCTGAAATGTATTTTTCACCTTTCATCATAAGTTTCTCACAATAATGAAGGTTTTCCTTTATTATCCGATCGGGACTTTTGATCGAAAGAACAAGGTTGTCAAGATGCATCATCATCTTTCCGAGGATGTTCTCCATGATCGTCTTTGCCTGATCCGAGATTTTTTCAATACTACCCATAATTTCATTTTTATCAGGAAAAATCAGTTCGGCAGCAGCAGAAGGAGTGGAAACAGAGCAGCTTGCGGCAAGATCAAGTATCGTTGAATCTGTTTCATGTCCTACGGCACTAACAACCGGCTTGTCACACTTTATGACAGCGTATGCAACAGCTTCAGAATTAAAAGGATCCATATCTTCTTTCAAACCGCCGCCTCTTCCCACTATTATGACATCTATCTCTTCTAGCTTGCTTAATCTTTCAATTGCCTTCACTATTGAGACATCCGCCCCTTTTCCCTGAACTGTTGCCGGAGCAAGAACTATTTCAGCTGGAGGAAACCTTTTCCTTGAAATGGTTATGATATCATGAATTGCGGCTCCTCCTTTTGAAGTTACAACACCGATGGTGTGCGGAAACCGGGGAAGTTCTTTTTTATGCCGCTCATCAAAAACTCCCTCATTTTTCAGTTTTTCTTTCAAAGCTTTCAGCTTCAATGCCTCAATTCCTTCACCGTAAGGAATGATAAGGTTCACTATCAGGCTTATCTCTGACCTTGGCTCATAAACAGAAACTCTTCCATAAACTATGAACTGCGAATCTTCTTTGAGTTCTGTCCGGTTCATTTTCTGTTGATTTTTAAAAAAAGCACACTTTATCTGGGCATCACCTTCTTTAAGTGTAAAGTAAATGTGTCCGCTGTATGCTTTTGAAAGATTGGTAAGTTCACCTGTAACGGCAACAAAACTGAATGCTCCTTCAACTGCATTTTTTATATCTCTGACAAGAACGGATACCGGAACTGCTATATCATGCACTATCTCACCTTTTTTAAAGCTTTCATTTTGAGTGCATTGGGAACATCTCTGCTTTTTGCTACTTTCTTAATATCATTCATCCTCAAAAGCTCAAGAAACTGCATAGCAACCCTCAGGGGAGTTTTAGGATTCATTACAAGAGCTAACTTTACGCGGTAATTTCTGGTAAGAGATTTTGTATTTGCAATATGTGAAATAATATCAATTGAAACTGCATTGTCTGAAGCAATCCCGACAATTTCCTTTTCTGTTATTTTAGCATTTCCCAAAACTGCAATGGCAATTAATCTCCGGGGGTCTTTTATCAATATTTTTCTGACCTCCATATTACCTGTAGTTGCAAGTTTAACTTTTGCACCTATGGACATCTCTTTTAACATTTGCATGATGGTTTTTTTCTTTTCAATTGCATCGTTTGCATCTAATCCTTCAAATGCATCTTCAGAAGTAAGGAAATCGGGAAAATCAAAATCATCGTCACTTAATGTTACTACATCTTCATCTTCGGCGATCTCCTCTGATCCATCTTCTTCAACATCACCTTCTTCATCTCCTTTCTGTGCCGCCTTTTCAATATCTTCATCACTTACATACCCTGTCTGTTCTTTATAAAGATCCGCAAGAACTGTGCTGAATTTTGAAAGATAGTCGGCAAATTCCTCTTTAAGCGGAATCGAAAATGTTACAAAATCTTTATGTGTTACAAGTGTTCTCCAGAAATCTTCATCTTCTATCTGAATATAAGTTATAAGCTGCCCCGGATCGAGTTTATTAAGAGAAATAAGGATAATTATCAAAGAAGGATCTTTTTTATCTGCGGCATATTTTGCAATTGCAAGAGCAGACTTTTGAGGAATATCGCTGTCTATGTGTTTTTTTATTTCATCCTGAGAAAAACCGGCAAGTTTTTCGACAGCTTTCTTCCACACATACTCATCATCATCTCCGCTGAAATGAATTACAGCTTTAACAAAATCATCTGCCGTAATCGGGAGAAACCCGTCAAGAAGAGCGGTTTTCTGAGGTGTTGTTTTTGCTCTTTGCCACATTTTCAGTTGCCTCTGTTAATTGTTGCGATAACATTCAATCCTTTAAGAGTAAGATCTCTGTCAAAAAATTCAATATATTTTGATGTCGTTGACAAAGCCCCTGCCAACCCACCTGTTGAGATGATCTTTGGAGAAAAATCAAGCTCCTTTAAAGATTCTTCCACCAGTCTGTCTATCATTCCTACAAAACCGAAAAACACACCGCTTTGAAGACTTTCAAGAGTTGTTTTCCCTATGGCTTTTTCAGGCTTATCCAACTGGAACCTCGGCAGTTTAGCAGTTTTAGTTGACAAAGCTTCCATAGAAGACATTATCCCCGGCATTATCGCCCCGCCAATATATTCTCTGTCCGGGTTTACAATATCAAGTGTTATAGCTGTTCCTGAATCAACTACAATGGCACCTTCAACATGCTGATTTGCCGCTCCGGCGGCATTTGCTATCCTGTCTGCCCCCACTTCAGTTGGATTGGGCGTTTTTATAGTGATGTTCGAAAGAGTTGAATATTTAAGGAATACTGGATTCCTCTTGAGAAATTCTATTGAAAATCTTTCCCAGCTATGATTCCATGTGGGAACCACAGAACTTATCACAACACAGGATATATCTTTGATAGCCAGGTTGGAAATTGACATCAGCGAGTGTATTTTTGAAGATATATCGTCAATTGTCAGATTTCTGTCTGTAGATATTCTCCACCTTTTTTCAAGAACATCTTCTTTAAAAACCCCTATAACTGTATTACTGTTTCCAATATCAACAACAAAATTCATTTATTATTCTCCGAAGTATGCTTTAAGAACATTTGTCATATACCAGTGGTCAAGGGTACCTGCAGTTTCTCTCACTGAATGCATTGCCCACATAGCGTTGCCGACATCTATTGCTTTGATACCGAGAGATGCCGAACTCATCGGACCTATCGTGCTTCCGGAAGGAACATCGGAGCGGTTTGCCATTTTTTGAAAAGGGATATTTTTCTTTTCACAAAGTTCAATGAAGTAAGCTGAACTTTCGGCAGTAGTTGCATATCTGAAAGATGCACTAAGCTTTATCACAGGACCTTTATTAAGTTTCGGGACATATCCCGGATCATGTTTTTCAGGGAAATTGGGATGTTGAGCATGAGCACCGTCTGCACTTATCAAAAAACTTTTTGAAATTGCACGATATATATCATCTTTCCCTGTGCAAAGGAGAGAAGTGATCCTTTCAATTATGCTCCTCATGAAATCCGAGTCTGCTCCCATAAGGGTTTTTGAGCCGATCTCTTCATTATCATAGAAAGCCGCAATGACAGTTGCATCACTTTTTTTAACACTCAGGAGAGCTTCAAGAATAGAATGACACATCTGAAGATTATCAATTCTGCCCGAAGAAAAAAGTTGACCGTCACCTCCTGAAAAAGTCCCTTTCTGCAGATCATACAGGAATATGTCCATTTCTCCGATATTTTCAATTTTTGTTCCAAGTTCTTTTGCAATAAGGGTTTTAAGGATATTTTTACTTTCCG
Organism: Candidatus Sumerlaeota bacterium; assembly: GCA_007136595.1. Lineage (GTDB taxonomy): Bacteria > UBP6 > UBA1177 > UBA1177 > UBA1177 > SLGQ01. The sequence continues at coordinate 15,639 of SLGQ01000022.1, forward strand.
GATCACTTGAAATGACTGCCTGAAGATGGTTTTGAGGATTAAATTCAAAGCCTTTGTTAGCTTCACGGTTAAGATGAATTGCAAGACTGGGGATGATAGCCACAGGTCTATCAATTTTAAGGAGAACAGGGCTGTATCCTTTTGTGTTTTTGACCATGACTTTTCCTGCAATGCCGAGATCTCTGTCAAACCATGTATTTATAAGAGGTCCGCCATAAGTTTCAGTTGCCACTCTGACAACTCCGGAAGAACAGTTTTCTGTTTCTGTCTTTATTTTAAGAAGAGGGCTGTCAGTATGCGCACCTGCAATTTTAAATCCCGATACTGCCGGACTTTTTGAGCCTGTTATAAAAGCTATTATCGAAGAATCATTTCTTTTTACAAAATATTTCCCCTCTTTCTTAATTTTCCATGCGGCATCTTCTTTAAGGAGAGAAAAGCCGTTCTTTTTTAAAGTTGATTCAATGTTTGCCGTTGCATGGAATGCTGTCGGACTGGCATCGATAAAACTTATAAGGTCTTTCGCCAGATTTTTGATTTCTGATTTCATTACTTCCTCCATAATAAAAAAAACACTCCCTATATTTACTACAAAGCAGAAATTAATTCCAGATTTATTCTTGAATAATTAGAACAATTATGTAAATTCAAGATGTTTCCGGCCATATTTGCCGGAAACCTTACACCCTTTGAGGGTGATCAAATA
>SLGQ01000259.1 GCA_007136595.1 Candidatus Sumerlaeota bacterium
AGACCGGGCTGCCGATCGTGCAGAAAAAGATACGGAAATTCCGGCTTTAAAGCAAGCTGAAACAGAAGAAAGATATAAAGTGGAGGTGAGAGATTCCGTTTTCAAAGGTCCGGAAAATGCACCTGTAACTATTGTAAACTTTACTGATTTCCAGTGTCCGTTTTCCAAAAGAGCGATTGATCTGATAAATGAACTCCTTGGCACTTATGATGGAAAAATAAGGTATGTTTTCAAACACCACCCTCTTCCTTTTCATAAAATGGCAAAGCCTGCTTCCCTTGCAGCAATTGCCGCCCACAAACAGGGAAAATTCTGGGATTATCACGACATTCTTTTTGCCAATATGAAAGAAGTTAGTGACGCCAATCTTATTAAGTGGGCTGAAGAAGCAGGCTTAGACATGAACAAGTTTCAAAAAGACAGGAATTCTTCAGAGGTTTCAAGGGTTTTAAGTAACGATGCTTCTCAGGGGAGCAAGTTCGGAGTAAGGGGGACACCCACGATATTCATAAACGGCCGTCGTATAGTGGGAGCTAACAATGAAATAATTTCAAAGACTGTAGTTGAAGAAATAGCTAACGGTGAAAGATTGAGAGCTAAGGGTGTCAAAAACATTTATGGAGAAATCATCAAGGACGGTTTGCTCAAATATACGCCGCCTAAAAGAAAACCCCCTGAAATCCCCAAAGATGTCTATAAAATAGAGTATCCTTCATCTTCTGTTTTGCATGGAAATGCTCAAGGGTATGTCACTGTTGTAATTTTCCATGACTATGAATGTCATTTCAGTTCCGGATTACACGAAACAATGGAGCAATTAAAAAAAGAGTATGATGATATTTTCAGATTTGTTTATATTAATCTTCCTCTCCGTTTCCACCAAAAAGCTGTTCCTGCTGCTTTAGCGGCTCTTGCCGCCGGCAGACAGGAGAAATTTATTGAAATGAACGATCTTTTGTTGAAAAAACAAAGAGAATGGAAAAAAGCTCCTGATTTTGAAAGCTGGATAGAAAAAGAAGCAGTAAAGCTGGGGTTGAATGTTGACAAGTTCAACAAAGATATGTCTGACCCGGAACTTACAAAACTAATTGACAAAGACAGGGATTTTGCAAACAGGATCGGGGTAAGGGGCACACCGGCAACTTTCATTAATGGAAGACATATCAGCGGTGCTCTCCCTGTTGAATCATTCAGAGAAGTAATAAATGAGGAATTCGAGAGAGCGGAAAGTATCAAAACGGATGAGATAACAGGAGATAAGCTTTACTATGAGTTGATAAAAGAGGGTCGACCGGGTTTAAGTGTCATCAGAGGGGCTGAAAAAAAAAATCAAAACAGGAATGAGATCGTTGAAATTAAGCTGAGAGGAGATGAACCCCGTCTGGGAAGTGCCGATTCACCTGTAACGATCATTGAATTTTCAGATTTCCAGTGTCCTTTCTGTAAAATGGGATCAGACACCGTAAAAAAATTGGTTAAAGAGTATGACGGAAAGGTAAGCTTGATCTTTAAACACACACCTCTTGATTTTAACAGAAATGCCCATAAAGCTGCTTTATTTACAATAGCAGTGAAAAACATTTACGGGGACAATAAATTCTTTGACATAGGCGATCTTTTATTCAACAATCAGAACCAATGGAAAAATGAGGCTGAAAAAAATTTTGAAAAATATGCTACAAGTGCCGGACTTGACTGGAGCAAAATAAAACTTGAAATGGAAAATCCTAAAACAGTTAATATACTTGAATCTGATGTCGCCCTGGCAGCTCAACTGGGTATTAAAGGTGCACCTGAGTTCTTTATCAATGGAAGGAGGGTGTCAGGAGCTAAGAAAATCAATCATTTCAAGGTTATCATAGACAATATTCTTAAATCTTCCACAGAGTGATATCAGCAGTTTGCTTTTCCTGTTTTACGGTAATATAAAACCAGTTTTTTAGTTGCAAAATAAACTAAAAATCCCATTATCATCCCGACAAAAGCCCCCCCTACGCACATCGGTATGAAAATATCGGCCCCTATGCTTAGAAAAGCAGCAGTTTTATCAATAAAACCATCAAGTTCCAGAACATCCGTTATTCTTTCTTTAAAAATCGAATAAGAGAGCACCGAACCTTTTCTGTAAAAAAAAGTACCTGCCCAATAAATAAATGCATAGAGCGGAATAACTGTAATGGGATTACTTATCCAGACACCGGCAACTGCCGACACTCTGTTAGCTTTTCTAAAAGGAAGTGCAACAACAAGAACAACAGCCATCTGGATCCCCATCAAAGGGAGAAACCCGACAAAAATCCCTAAAGCAAGTCCCAGTGCAATTCCGTGAGGAGAATCGTCAAGACAGAGAACCCTTCTCCACATATAGAGAAACTGCCCTTTAACATCATACCAGGGTATCTTTTGAAAAGTTTTTGTATGAAATACTGAAGTATCAGCTTTCTTTATCAAGTTTTTCTCTGGCATCATTGTAGTTTTTCACTGCACAAAGGTCTCCGCACATTGAACATGTATCTTTGTCTGATTCAGCCGGTCTGTCTCCCCTGTATTTTTTTGCTTTTACAGGATCAATGCAAAGCTCGATCTGTTTGTCCCAGTCAAGATTTTTTCTGGCAACCGCCATTTGGTTGTCCCTATCAATTGCTCCGGGGTGTTTATTTGCAATATCTGCCGCATGCGCAGCTATTTTTGATGCTATCACACCTTCTTTCACATCTTCTACAGTAGGAAGAGAAAGATGTTCGGAAGGGGTGACATAACAAAGAAAGTTTGCTCCGTTCATTGCGGCAACAGCACCCCCGATAGCCGATGTTATGTGGTCATAACCGGGTGCAATGTCAGTAACTATCGGTCCCAGAACATAGAAAGGGGCTCCTTTACACAAAGTTTTCTGTATGGTCATATTTGCAGGAACCTGATCGAGAGGAACATGCCCCGGACCTTCTACCATAACCTGAACTCCTCTATCCCTTGCTCTTTCCGTCAATTCACCGAGCGTTATAAGTTCCCTTATTTGAGGACGGTCTGTGGCATCTGCCAAAGCCCCCGGTCTCAGTCCATCACCCAGAGAAAAAACGCAGTCGTATTTATGGGCGATGTCTATAAGTCTGTCATAATATTCATAGAGAGGATTTTCTTTTTTATTGTGAGCCATCCACCTTGCAGTTATGCTCCCTCCTCTTGACACAATACCCATTACTCTGTCAGATTTCCCTACAGTTTTGAGAATATTCCAGTTTATTCCGCAATGAACAGTTATGAAATCAACTCCGCTGGCAACCTGTTTTTCAATAGCTTCAAAAATTTCATCAACGGTCATTTCCGAAAAAGATTTTTTCTTTTCTCTCACACAGTCAACTATTGCCTGATAAATGGGAACTGTCCCTATCGCTACAGGAGCAGCTTCCATTATTTTGTTGCGGGTCAGTTCAAGATCTCTTCCGGTAGAAAGATCCATTATGGCATCTGCTCCGTACTCTACTGCTATTTTTGCTTTTTCAATTTCTTCCTCAAGAGAATTTACATCTTCAGAAGTTCCTATGTTTGCGTTCACTTTAACCCTGCATCCTTCACCGATAGCAAGAGGTTTTATATCATGCACTCTGTTTTTACATATAACGACAGTCCCTTTTGCCACTCTTTCCATCATGAGTTCCGGACTCATTTTTTCATCAACTGCTGCAAGCTTTACTTCTTCTGTCAATATACCTTTTCTTGCCGATTCAATTTGGGTCAAAGCTTTCATTTTCTTTCTCCTTTATCAGACTGGACAGTTCATAAATATCTTTTTCCGCATTGTTCCCATAAAAAAGTGAAATGCCTGCAATATTGGTAAATCCTTTCTCTATGAGCAAACGGCCTCTCATTCTATCAATTCCTCCAAGAAGATAAAGGTTTTTTAAATAAAGTGGCTCAACAAGTTTCCTTTTATCTTCCGGCTTGGATAAGGGCTTGAAAATAGGCGACAAAAAGAGATAGTCCATCCCCATTGCAAATGCCTGCTCACACTCTTTTACCGAGTGTGCCGACAAAGCCGCCTTCAAATCCTGTTCCTTTTTTTTCAGAGAAAATGCGTCCTTTGATTTATTTGATGGAAAATGGAAACATTTGCAACCGGGCACTAAGGCCCTGTCAATGTCATGAAGAAATATTTCTTTTTCCGGATGCTCCAGCTTTACCGATTCAAATATTTTCAAAATTTCTTTTAAACTGAAAATTCCCTTGTTTCTTATCGTTACTTTTTCCGCTCCAGCTCGAAGAGCAAGAGATATGGATCTGCAGGCAGATGATATTTCAGGGGTTCTTTGGAAGTCTGTTATCATCCAGAGCATTCTCTGCCTCAGGTTTAAGTTTATTTTTTTTGAACGCTATCTTTAAAAATCCATTTTGACACAAAGGCATCTGTTGACACAGCAACTTCTGATTTTGAAGAAATAAAACCTGAATAGCCTGAGTTAACCAAAGCTTTTCCTTTAACAGTAACTTTATTTTTATCAAGATCACCGGAACAGAAATATGAAACTTCAGGAACTTTTTTGATATTCAGATCA
>SLGQ01000028.1 GCA_007136595.1 Candidatus Sumerlaeota bacterium
AAGAATTTAAAAAAGTTAAATATCTTTTTAATTTGAACTTTCTTTTAAGAGAAAAATATTATTTCAACCCGGGCGATGTTTTTAAAAAACTTAGGAATTTTAGCTATATACCTGAAGAAATGATTTTGTCTCTTGAAAATGAGCTTTCTGCTGAAAATTGGAAAAAAGCACTGAAGCTTTCTTTTTTAATAATCTCATATCTTAAAAACACTGTGCTTTCCACGGAAAAGACGGAAGGGGTTGAAAATATTTATTATAAAAGACATATTGCTATCGGCATTCCTTCAATGTACGGGGAGTACAGGGAGCCGAAATTTGAAGCTCTCGGCATGATATTCAGAATGGAGATTTTTGTTTCTTCGCTTATGGACAGAATGATCTCCAATGCAAAGCTGAATTATATTTCAGCAGAAACCCTCAGCATTGTTACAGAAATAATTGATCTGTTTAGAGAAGGTCTTGAGCTGGGGGGAATAATTAATGAAAACCTTATATCCGATCTGAACATACTTAAGTACAGTCTTGAGTCGTCAAGCTTTTCCTTAAACCAATATACTAATATATTTGAATTTTTAGCAGAGGATATTTCAAAAATAGTTGTTGATTTTTTTCTGGGGATACATGACAGAAATCTAAGGCTCATACTTGAGCAGTACATTGAAAAAAGTGATTTGAAATTCTCTGATGAAAAGGAAATGGAGTGTTATATTCATAAAAGATCTGAAGAGTTTTACAGAGATGTCATTTCATCATCGTTCCTCATTCAAAAGATTGATAATCTTATAAATAATGTTCTTTCTCTTTTTAGAGAAATGCCTGCAGATATTTCAAATGAGGATATACATCTGATAATGAATTACAGAAGCGACTCTGTAATATCAAAACTCTCTGAACAGAATAGCGAACTTGACAACCAGGTTTTTCTGGGTGCGAAAGGATATTTTCTCAAAAAAATACGAAATTATGGAATGCCTGTTCCGCCCGGATTCATACTTACCACTGAACTTTTTAGACGGAGAAATGCACTTATAAAACATCATGAAATGAAAAAAGAGATCAGGAAAATGATTATGGGCAACCTTTGCGAAATAGAGAGGGTTACGGGATTGAAATACGGTGATCCATCAAATCCTCTTTTGCTTTCGGTCAGAAGCGGATCAGCTATTTCCATGCCGGGAGCAATGAACACTTTTCTAAATGTCGGGATGAATGATGAGTTTGCTGAAAAACTATCTATGAAGAACAATTACGGCTGGACATCATGGGACTGCTACAGAAGACTGCTCCAGAGCTGGGGCATGAGCTTTGGTATTAACAGGGATGTTTATGACACGATAATGTCAGATTTTAAGAAAATTTATAAAGTTGAAAAAAAAATAGAGTTTAAATCTTCGGTGATGAAGAAAATCGCAAAAGAGTATATGAAGCTTCTTGAAGAATCTAAGATTTTTTTCCCGCAAGATCCTGAAGAACAGCTTATATATTCGATTCATTCAGTATTTGATTCCTGGGATTCAGAAAGAGCCGAGGTTTACAGAAAAAAAATGAACATTGCTCCTGAATGGGGAACTGCTGTAATAATTCAGAAAATGGTGTTAGGAAACATAAATTACGATTCAGGGACTGGAGTTATTTTTACCAGAGAACCTTTTTCCGGAGAAAGAGATGTGAGGTTGTACGGAGATTTTGTTATGTGCAGTCAGGGAGAAGATGTTGTTGGTGGGCTCGTTCACCCTTATCCCGTTACTGAAAAACAGAGGCTTTCAATGAAAGATGCACCTGAAATAAGCATGGAAAAAGATTTTCCAGAAATATATTCAGAACTTGGAAAGATCTCTTCTCAGCTCGTCGGTGACAAGGGTTTTGGACATCAGGAAATAGAATTCACATTTGAAACTAAAAATCGTAGCGATCTCCATATACTGCAGATAAGACAGTACCATCAAAACGAACCCTACATTTCTGTTTCAATACCTGAAAATGCCACTCAGATTGGCGAGGGAACAGGCATTGGCGGAAACACACTTATGGGAAGAGTTGCTTTTTCACAAGATGATCTCATCAAAATTAAAAAGAAATATCCCGAAGAAAAAATAATTGTCATACGCCCCGACACTGTAAGTGATGACATCGGCATTATCTTTGAGGCAGACGGTCTTTTAACCTCAAGAGGCGGAGCGACATCCCATGCAGCAGTGACCGCTGCACGGCTTGGAAAGACAGGCGTTGTAAACTGCAGGGCACTTGTGCTAAATGAAGAAAAAAAGCTGTGCCGGATAAACAGCATAACAATAAAAGCGGGTGAAAAGATAATGATAGACGGTAAGTCCGGACTTATTTACGGTTTTTTATAGTTTAAGGAGGAAAAAATGATCCAGATGAATTTTAAAAACGCTATCGGTATTAACGGACTTGGAAGAATCGGCAAGTTGACTTTGTGGAACCTGATATTGTCAGGCGATTTTGATAAAATTGTTATAAATATGGGCAGAGAGGCGGGAAAATCTCTATCAGACCTTATAGATTATGTTAAAAACGATTCCACCTACGGCTCACTTGAATCCTTCCTTTTCGGCTATAAAGGAAAAGAGGACATAGAAATAACTGATGATGAAAAAGGAGAAACAGTTTTTTTCGGAAAAAAAGTTAAATTTTTAAGAAAAGAAAGGAGTCCTGAGAAAATAAGTTGGGACAAGGAGGGCGTAAGCATTGTCATTGACACAACGGGAAAATTCACAGATCCGTCAGAAGATCCTTCTTCATCAGGAAATCTGAGAGGACACATTATTTCAGGTGCGAAAAAAGTTGTTCTTTCCGCACCATTTAAATTTAAGGGAAAGAACAAGGTCATGCCGGACGATTCAGTTATGCTTGTCTATGGAATAAATCACCGGTCATTTAATCCGTCAAAACACCATGTGATATCTGCTGCATCATGTACTACAACAGCTCTTGCACATATGATAAAACCCCTTCTTGACCATGAGGAGACCTCTTCCATTCTCACCGCAAGCATGTCAACAATCCACTCAATGACTAATTCACAGAGCGTTCTTGATTCGGTTCCGTCTTCAGGAACATCTGATCTCAGAAAGAACAGGGCGGCAGGATGCAATATTATTCTTTCAACAACGGGAGCGGCTAAAGCACTTGAATATATTCTTCCGGAAATGAAAAATATCGGATTTATGGCAGATTCAGTAAGAGTTCCTGTAATGACAGTATCACTTATAAATCTTAATCTGACATTCAACTCCCCTCTTGACAGCAACGGATTCCCTTCAATAAGCAGGGAAGTTATAAATAGAATATACAAAGAAGCCGCAGAAGGTAAATACTATGATCTAATCCATTTTTCACAAAGGCAGAATGTGTCAGGCGACTTAAAAGGAAAAATGTCAGCCGTCGTAATTGAAAGTAACGATACTCACACAAGAACCGGTTTCATTGATATTCCTCCTTTGTCAAATGTCCCTGTAACACATGCAAAAATATTCGGATGGTATGACAACGAGATGGGTAGCTATGTGAACAGCTTGTGCCGACTTGTTTCCTATATTTCAAAATCTATTTAAAAAGGGCTATATCCAGGGAGTATTGTTGTGGAAAAAATCATACTACCAATCAAGCAGGCGGTATTAATGTTGATATTAGTAGGAGGTTTGAAATGACTAGTAGATCTGAAAAAACAAAAGCTTTATTAAAATCGGTTAGTGCAGACAAACATTATATTGATAGAAGAAGTCCGGCAATTGAGCTTTGTGACGGTTGTGCCAGAACAGAAGAAATTAATGGAACAAAATTCTGTCTAAAATACCAAGTGCCATCATTTCATTGGGAAGACAAACAGATATGTGCATTTGCAACACATATTGAAAGAAAGCAATCTGACAAAAAGAAAAAAATCAATCCAATAAAACTTTCGAAACGGTTAAAAAGAAAGTAGTTATAGAATACTGAAAAAAGACTCCGGGTTGATAATTCTTGTTATCCGCATCGGTCATAGGAAAGAAGTCTATTTAGATTTTTGACTTGTGAAAATTTTAGAGGCTATATCGTCGTGTCCTGCGATGGTTTGAGTTTTTTATAAAATCTTGAAATATAAACTCTTTTAGATACCATGATTTTAAGGAGTGGTGTTTTTTCAACTGAGTTTTTTGGAGGGTTCAAGGTGAAACGGTTTTTAGTTGTTGTTTTGTTTTTTATGGTTTTTTTTAACAATTCGTGCAGCAGTGAAGTAAAGAGCGGTATGGGCGAAAATTGTACTAGAACTTCAGATTGTAAAAAAGGACTGATGTGTGTTAATTTTGTCTGTATTGATGAAAAAGAAAACCCCAACCTTATCTGGAATGATCCTTCCACAGGATATGGATGGTCATCCAAAGCTGATACAAACCGCTGGACATATCATGGTGCCATAGATTACTGTAAAAATCTTTCAGAGGGAGGTGTCAGCAACTGGAGACTTCCCACAATAAGTGAACTCAGAACACTTGTCCGGAACCATCCTCCGTGTCAATATCCTTATCCGGGATTTGACCCCT
>SLGQ01000030.1 GCA_007136595.1 Candidatus Sumerlaeota bacterium
AAAGAAATTTCTCAAAAGCAGGAATTATTCATTCAATACCGCTATATGCTGTCTGGAAAATATTCAACAAAGAAAAAATGTCAGTTGAATAAGAGGTTGATTAGCCAAAAATTTATTCACCCATCTTAAAAGACTAGCCCTGTTTTTTTGACAAAAAAATGGTGTCGGATAAAATCCTTCGAGAAAATTTGTTTTCTTACTTGTTTTCAGAAAAGGAGAATTGCTTATGGATGAGAAAGAAGGTGGTGTTGAAGCTGCTGCTGAAGCGGTGCTTTTCAAGCAGAATCTCGGTATTTTGCTCTGTGTGATCTATGCTCTGGCTTATGCCGGTTTTGTTGTGATTTCCATTTATGATGTCTCTCTTATGGACACAGTGATGCCCATGGGACTTAATCTTGCAGCATTTTACGGGCTTGGTCTGATAGTGTTTGCACTTTTTCTTGCGATGATATACAGCATTGCATGTACTACAAAAGAAATTTCAGTGGCAAGAAGGTCAAAGAAAACGGAAGATGGAGGCTTGAAATGACAGCCATTATCATTTTTGTCGGATTTGTAGCCTTTCTTTTCTGGTTATCTTACTTTATAGGAAAAAAGACCCGGACTGAATCGGGATTTTTTGTTGCCGGTGGACAAATTCACTGGTTCATTAACGGTATCGCATTGACAGGCGGATATCTGTCTGCCGCATCTTTTCTTGGAATTTGCGGAATGATAGCTTTTAAAGGTTTTGACGGTTTTTTATATTCCATCGGGTTTCTTTCAGGGTGGGTAGTTGCTCTTTTTGTGGTAGCGGAACCCATGAGAAGACTCGGGAAATATACTTTTGCGGACGCTCTTGAATCACGCTTCAAATCAAGAACGATACATCTTGCGGCAGGTATAAGCACACTCGTTATAAGTATGTGCTACCTTGTTCCCCAGATGGTGGGAGCAGGAGTTTTGATCGAACCTTTGCTTGGCATTCCTTATCACTGGGGAGTTGTCCTTGTCGGTTTTGTTGTCATTGTAATTGTGGCAAGTGCCGGAATGTCATCAACCACCTATGTTCAGTTCATTAAAGCAGGAATGTTGATAACTTTTTCCTCTCTTCTTGTCGGTGCCGTTCTTGTGAGAGGTGTTGATACAATGCCGGAAAATGTCAATATCCGGGGGGAATTTGCAGACCGTCCCCTGCTGAGAACTATACCTTTTGATGGTGAAAAAACAATGGGTGAAAACTTTGAAGAAGCGGGTCTTGACATTGTTGAAAAGATAGGGGAATGGATTCTGGTACAAGAGCATGGCAGTAACAATAGAAGTTGGTGGAAACTTGAAGCAGGGTCAGGCAACGACAACTTACTGCGTGAAACACAAAATATTACAAGAACATTGCAGGGAGATATATTTGTAAATGGATCGCCGGCAGACAGAGACAACATACTTTATGCTATGGGTCGCATTTCTCAGTTCGGAGAAAGAACCGGACACAGCGGGACAAAAGGCTACATGGGTCCATTAAGGTTCCTTTCTGTTCTGGCTGATCCGGGCACCCAATTTGAAGTGCCTGTAATTTCAACGCTCGATCACCGGGAAAGTGAAGTTACATTGTTTTATCACAAAACTGTCCCCGGCAATGAAATGATGAGACCGGGCGGAAATTTCAATATTGCAAAAGGGAACAGATGGGGGAGGATCAACTTTATCTCTCTGATGCTGGCACTCTTTTTTGGAACGGCAGCTTTGCCGCATGTTCTTATAAGGTACTATACTGTAAAAGATGCTACTGCTGCAAGAAGATCTACAGTTGTTGCAATAGGATCGATCGGACTTTTTTATATACTTACTCTTTTTCTGGGACTCGGTGCAGTTTCTAACGGGGTTTTAAACCCGCTTTCAGACAATATGTCGGCACCGCTTCTTGCAAGAAGTTTCGGTGAAGTCCTTTTTGCAATTGTTACAGCTCTTGCTTTTGCAACGGTTTTAGGAACAGTTTCCGGGCTTATTGTTGCCGCATCGGGTGCTGTTGCAAACGACTTGATGGATAAATTCTTCAGAAGAAACATGGTTGGTTCCACAAAAGTCATAGCTGCCAAAACAACGGCGATAACTGTCGGGATTTTATCGGTTATTCTCGGTATAATGTTCAGGGGTGTAAATGTCGGTTTTCTTGTGGGGCTAGCATTTGCAGTTGCCGCATCAGCCAACTTTCCTGCCATCATCATGGTTCTTTTCTGGAAACATACAACGGCAAAAGGGATAATAGCTTCCATTCTTGTCGGAACATTCGTTTCGATGGGGATCATTTTGATGGGACCGGAAATGTTTCAGCTTTATGGATATACAAGGGCAGATGCCTGGGTTCCGATAGGTCAACCGGCAATAATAGCAATGCCGTTAAGCTTCATCACATTGATAGTAGTTTCGCTGTTTACAAAGAAAGAAGAAAAAACAGGAGAACCTATCGCACAGGTTTAAATTCATGGAGATTCAAGGGTGATAAAATTCAATGCCATTTCAATTTGTTATGATAAGTTTTGTGTGGTTGACAGTTTTTCTGAAATGATAGGTGAAGGAGAAAAAGCTGTTTTAAGCGGTCCGTCAGGATGCGGCAAATCTTCCATATTAAAAAGTGCGGTGGGTTTTGTCCCGATATCAAAAGGGAGTATTGAAATAAATGGAGTTGAAGTGAATGACACCAATATTTCAACGATAAGAAACAGTGTCTGCTATATCCCCCAGAAAATCACCTTTGACCCCGATGAAACAGTTGAAGAGTTCATATTGTTCCCTTTTACATTTAAAAGCAATGTGGATCTTATGCCTGCAAAAGATGATGTTACTGATCTGATATGCGGGTTCAAGCTCAAACCTGAGATAATGGATAAGAAAATGAGCGAACTTTCCGGTGGACAGGCTCAAAGAGTGGGTATTGCAAGGGGACTTTTGCTTAAAAGACCTGTTTATCTCCTTGATGAAATAACTTCCAATCTCGATAAATCGAGCATGTCAGCGGTACTTGAAGTTTTCAGTCAGATGAAAGATGCGACAGTTTTGTCTGTGAGCCACGACAAAGAGTGGAGCAATGTTTTTGAAAAAGTTATAAATCTGGGAGGTGACTGATATGGGAGCTCCCGATATAACAACGACAGGAATGTTATTTTCCTCTGCAGCCGCAATAATATCATTGATAATACTGACACTTTTTAAAGTAAACCTTAAAAAAGAAGTTCTTGTCACATTTATAAGGATGACAGTACAACTTCTTCTTGTAGGGCTTTATCTTGAAGTGATGTTCAATCTTAACAGCCCGGTAATAAACAGTCTTTACATCATTGTTATGATAGTTGCCGCCGATTACACTATTTTAAGAAGCAGCGGTTTTAACAGTTCACTTTTTTTCTATACCCTTCCTGCATATCTTATCTCAATTGTTTCCGTTCTCCTTTTTTATACTGTTTTTGTTTTCCGTCCGGAGAACTTTTTTGATGCAAGGTATATAATCCCTGTTGCCGGAATGCTTCTTGGAAACAGCATGACAAGGACAGTTGTCACACTTGAAAGATTTTATTCTTCCATAAAAAGGGAAAACGACACATATTTAAGCTATCTTTCAATGGGAGCCACCACAAAAGAAGCGGCAATACCCTTCTTCAAAAGGGCTTATAAAGCCGGGATGGCACCCTCTCTTGCAAATTATGCCGCAATTGGTCTTATCTCACTCCCCGGAATGATGACTGGACAGATCCTTGGGGGAAGCGACCCCATGATCGCAGTTAAATATCAATTGGCAATAATTTTTGCCATCTTTGCCGCCACTGAAATCTCCACAGTCCTTGCTCTTATCTTCAGCATGAAAAAAGGACTTAAAAGCAACGGCATGCTAAATAACGGAATATTTAAAGGGTGATTTTTTATTGCTTAACAGTTTTTAATCCTTAAAATTAAATGAACTTGGATTTTTGTGTTGTGTAATAATGATGGTGAACAAGATGAGCAGCGAAAAGCAGATAAAAGCGGAAAAACAATTGACTATTCGCAATTCTACAGCCGAATTTCTGATATTTACCAGTCAGGCTGGCGAAGATGGTATCGAAGTAAGAGTGGAAGATGAAAATATTTGGCTCACCCAAAAACTGATCGCAAAACTGTTTGATGTCAAAATACCGACTATTAACGAACACTTGAAAAACATTTTTTCTACGAATGAATTGCAGGAGAATTCAGTTGTTAGGAATTTCCTAATAACTGCCGATGATGGCAAACAATATAACACTAAGCATTACAATTTAGAGGGTATTATTGCCCTTGGATATAGAATAAATTCAGAAAGAGCTACAAATTTCAGACGCTGGGCTACTCAAGTTTTAAAGGACTTTGCTCTTCGTGGCTATGTTTTAGACAATGTGCGTTTGAAAAATGGAGCATATTTGAGCAAACAGTATTTTAAGGATTTGATCCTTGAAATCAGAGACATAAGAGAAAGTGAACGAAATTTTTATCAGCAGATAACTGACATTTATTCAACTGCCATAGATTATGATCTTCATTCACCAACTAC
>SLGQ01000213.1 GCA_007136595.1 Candidatus Sumerlaeota bacterium
ACTGGAGACACTGGAGACACTGGAGACACTGGAGACACTGGAGACACTGGAGACACTGGAGACACTGGAGACACTGGAGACACTGGAGATACTGGAGATACTGGAGATACTGGAGATACTGGAGATACTGGAGATACTGGAGATACTGGAGATACTGGAGATACTGGAGATAAATGTGACCTTGATTTTCCCAATTTCTACAACGGGAAATGTTGGTCGGAAAATCAGGGACAGTTTAATTGGGATGATGCAGTTGCTCTTTGTGAGAGTTTAACAGGAAGATTGCCTACGATCAACGAACTGAGATCGCTTATAAAGAACTGTCCTGAAACTGAATACCCTAAGCACCCGGAACAGGATGATTGGTGTGGAATAGAAGATCCCGAAAAATTGAACTCCAGTTTTGACAGCAATGAACATTGTCAACCTGAATGTTCGGGGGAATTGTCCGTTTTCGGTTTTACTCAAATGTTCTGGTCATCGTCAATTAATTCTCATGACGATAATAGAGTCTGGAATGTCTCTTTTGGAAGCGGAACTGTAAGCAACTCTTTCAAAACTAGTTCCTTAAGAGTTTTGTGCGTCAATTAAAATATAGCCTCAAAGACTCTTTATTCTCCGATTATTGTTGACTTGGCATTTTTTTAAGGTTATACAACTTTTGTTTGGTAGTTGTTCTTACTGAAAAAGCTGGAGGTAATCGTGAGTAAAAAGAGAATGCTGCTTCTTGGTGACGAAGCTATCGCACAGGGAGCTATTGATGCCGGTATTTCGGGGTTTTATGCCTATCCCGGAACTCCTTCAACTGAAATTATGGAATATGCGCAGCACTCAAAGTTCGCTGCTGAAAGAAACATTCACAGAACATGGGCGGCAAATGAAAAAACTGCCGCTGAAGGTGCTCTCGGTATGAGTTATTGCGGAAAGAAGGCAATGGCAATGATGAAACATGTCGGACTCAATGTTGCAATGGATCCTTTTGTCAATTCCGGTATCACCGGTGCAAACGGTGGAATGATCTACACTGTTGCAGATGATCCAAGCATGCACTCATCACAGGACGAACAGGATTCAAGGATCCTTGGCAAATTTGCTCTTATTCCTGTTCTTGAGCCTGCAAGTCAGCAGGAAGCTTATGACATGGTATTTTACGGATACGAAATATCTGAAAAATACAAAGTTCCTGTAATGATAAGAATTACAACAAGACTTGCACACAGCAGGGCAGGTGTTGATGTGAGAGAGCCTCTTGCTCAGAATGAATTGAAACTTCCTGAAGACAAAAGGCAGTTTGTTCTTCTTCCGGCTATTGCAAGAAGAAGATACAAAATGCTTCTTGAGAATCAGAAACATTTCATGACAGAATCGGAAAACTCAGGATGGAATAAATATATTGACGGTGCAGACAAATCCCGTGGAATAATTGCATGCGGACTCGCATACAACTACCTGATGGAAAATTATCCTGACGGTTGTCCTCACCCTGTTATAAAACTGTGTCAGTATCCCGCTCCGCAAAACATGATAAAAAAGATGGTTGAAGAGTGTGGAGAAGTTGTTGTTCTTGAAGACGGTATGCCGATGGTTGAAGCAGACTTAAGAGGTCTTCTTGACCGTGATGTCAAAGTTAAAGGAAGAATGACAGGCGAACTTCCAAGAGACGGTGAACTTAATCCTAATCTTGTTGCGGCGGCACTTGGACTTGAAGTTACAGAAGGATCACCGATTCCTGAAATAGTAAAGCCGAGACCTCCGAAACTTTGTTCCGGTTGTGGACATTCAGATATGTACAAGGCTTTGAATGAAGTTATTAAAGACAAATATGGAGACGGACATGTTTTCAGTGATATCGGTTGTTATACACTTGGAGCACTTCCTCCTTATCAGTCAATTAACAGCTGTGTTGACATGGGAGCAAGCATTACAATGGCAAAAGGTGCGGCGGACGCCGGTCTTTTCCCTGCTGTTGCAGTAATTGGAGACTCAACTTTTACCCACAGCGGTATAACTTCACTTCTTGATGCGGTCATTGACAACAATAACATTATAGTTTTTATTGCGGACAACTCAACTACCGGTATGACCGGTGGACAGAAATCCCATGCTGAAGGAAGAGCTGTTGACATAGTTAAAGGGCTGGGTGTCGATCCTGCACACATAAGGACAGTTGTTCCGATAAGAAAAAATCATGAAGAATTTGTAAAAATAATTGAAGAAGAGCTTGCTTATGACGGTGTTTCCGTAATTATTCCTCAAAGAGAATGTATGGTGACACTCGCTCAGAAAACAAGAGCGGCAAAGAAATAGGAGGTGCCCGATGAAATGTGATATTATACTTGCAGGAGTTGGTGGACAGGGCATTCTTTCAATTGCTACTGTTCTTGGATATGCCGCTGTTGAGAGCGGACTTTACCTGAAACAGGCGGAAGTGCACGGAATGAGCCAGAGAGGCGGAGATGTTCAGAGTAATTTCAGGATTTCCGATAAACCTATATTCAGTGACCTTGTTCCAAGAGGGGGTGCTGATCTTATAATCAGTGTTGAGCCGATGGAATCTCTCCGTTATCTTCCATTTTTGAGCAAAACAGGATGGCTTATAACAAATACTTCACCATTTGTTAATATTCCCGACTATCCGGAAAAAGAAACTGTCATTGCTGAGATAAAAAAACAGCCCAGACATATAGCCATTGATGCTGATACAATAGCAAAAGAGGTTAAAAATCCCAGAGGAATGAACATGGTGCTTGTAGGAGCCGCCAGTGTTTTCATGGATCTCGACTATGATCTTATGAAAAAAGGTGTTGAAGTGATTTTCGGCAGAAAAGGGCAGGAAATCGTTGATGCAAATATCGCTGCAATGGAAGCCGGAAGAGCATTTTCTGAAAAGAACAGATAAAACCTTGTAAAAAATCCCCATATTTTTTGACTTTACTCACTTAAAACCGTATTCATTAAAAGTATTTTGTTCAATTTATGAGGTTTTGTCATGAGTCGAAGAGTATTTGTTTTTTTTATTGCAGTTATTTTCGGAATTTTAGTCAGTTGTGCAACAGCACCGGTAAAAGAGAAGCCGGAAGAGTCAGAGACAGTTGAAAAAGTTGAGGTGACCGAGGCTGAGGTAGAGGAAGAGACAGAAGAAGAGACAGAAGAAAAGATAGAAGACTTTGGTGAAAAAGGTAACGAATTCATTAGCTGGTGCAGAGGTGAGATCGAAGAAATAGAGAAACTTTCAGATAGTCTTAAAAAGTCGGATGACGAAATGAGCGCATTGGACAAACTTGCTTTATTCAATAAGTTTGAAACTAAGCAGTATGATGTAATGTGCAGTGCAAGTATTAATCAATATAACCATCCCGATGCCGGAATGAGAGAAAGTGCTAGAATTTGCAGCAGGGAACTTTATGCTCAAAGCACAAGACTTTCTCTTGACAGTGCTCTTTACAATGTTTTTGCCCAAATATCGCCTGAAGATGAATCTCTTGGGGAAAAAGATGTTTACTATCTTAATGATGTTCTTACCGATTTCAGAAGAAACGGTGTCGATAAAGATGAAGAAACCAGAGCCAGACTTGAAGAGATCAGCAGTAAACTTACTGAACTTTATCAGAAATTTTATGCCAATATTGCTTCAGACACAAAGGAAATCGTAGTAACTGACCCTAAGCAGTTAAAAGGGTTGCCGGAAGATTTCATTTCCCAAAAGGAGCCTAATGAAGAAGGAAAAATAATCCTTACAACTGACTGGCCCGATTATCTTCCTGTGATCGAATTTGCTCAAAACAGCGATCTTAGAGAAAGAATGTTCAGAAAGAGAAGGGCAATAGCAATTCCTGCAAACACTGAACTATTTCCTGAAATACTTAAATTGAGGGAAGAGTGGGCGAACACACTCGGATATGACAACTGGGCTGCATATTCTCAGGCAAAACTTATGATCGAGAACCCCGAAAATGCCCGTAACTTCATAAAGAGAGTCATTGAACTTGCTTCTCCACATGTTGAGAGAGAGCTTGAGGTGCTGATGGAGTACATTAAAAAGGATAATCCTGAAGCGGAAGGGCTTGAGCAATGGGATAGAATATACTACCAGAATATCGTCAAAAAAGATAAATATGATTTCGATCCTCAGGAAGTGAGAAAATATTTTGAAATATCAAAAGTGATGGATGGTGTTTTCAATATTGTTTCCCAAATTTTCGGTGTAGAGATAGAGAAAGTTGAAAGAGATGATGTGTGGCATCCAAGTGTTGAATCTTACAATGTGGTGGAAAATGGTGAAGTTATCGGTAAATTTGAACTTGACATGTATCCCAGACCTGATAAATACAAACATTTTGCAATGTTCTCAAACAGGCTCGGAGTTAAAGGTGAAAGGGTTCCAAGAGGAGCCATAGTCGGGAATTTTCCTGAGCCTGTTGACGGAAAAGCATATTTAAGTCACCACGATGTTGAAACAATTTTTCATGAATTCGGACACCTTCTCCACATGATTTTCGGTTCACAGAAATATCTCAGGTTTTCCGGAACAAG
>SLGQ01000341.1 GCA_007136595.1 Candidatus Sumerlaeota bacterium
TTCTCCCTGAAGAGAAGAAAAAATGGAATGAATTTTCATTTTCCACCTCAAAAAAAAACTGAATCATTATAGCATAGAAAAAAAAATTATCATTTTTTCACTTGACAATTTCACTTTTTGAATATAAAACTTTTTGAACTTTTTTGTTTTTTGTTCAAATGGTTCATTTTTCAACTCGGAGGTTGGTCATTATGAAAAAAATTCTGATCTTTTCTATGCTTCTTTTTCCTATTCTTTTGTTTGCTCAGGAACTTTCTCTTGAAGAGTGCATTACCTATTCTTTGCAGGAAAGCTACAAGATAAAGGCGGCTCAATCTGCCGTTGAGTCAGCTCAAAGCGGGAAAAACTCTGCAATTTTCTCTTTTTTCCCTACTACCCGTTTTGAAGCGGGATACCAGTGGCTTAAGTTCGTGCCTGAACCTGAAGGTATGGAATTTGATGTCGGGTCAATGTTCGGGATAGAAATGGATCCAATACCTTTCGGTGCGGAACTTCCTGATAAAAACAGAACTATGAACATAACAAGCGTTATGCCGATAACTCCCTTGTGGAGCGTTTTTAACGGATATAAAGCTGCAAGTTCCGGACATGATATTGCAAAGATCCAGCAGGAACTTACCGCTTCTCAAACTAAACTTGAAGTTATGAACCTCTATTACAATTACTTCATGCTTGAAGAAAGTCATGAACTGCTTCTTGGAACGAAAGAGCAGCTTGGAAGATACAGAAATCAGGCTGAAAATTTTGTAAATGCCGGATTTGCAGATAAAAGAGCTGTCCTTAAAATTGATATTGAACTTGCAAAAATTGACCAGCAGATACAGATCATTGAAGGGAACAGAAACCTCATAAAGAAAAATCTTGCCATATTCATGAACAGAAGTGTTGATTCTTTTACATTGAAAAAAATCACTGTTAAAAGTGCATCTCTTTCAGCATCATCAAACAATTTATTGTCACTGATGAATGAAAACAGGCTTGAATTCCAAATGCTTGAAAAAGCGACAGACATCTCAAAAAGACTTGAAAACATCTCCTTACAACCACTTATCCCAACTCTTGCAATTGTGGGAGGATACCAGAAAACATGGGATGCTATGGCAGGTTTTCAGCCTGAAGGAACTTTGTTTTTCGGTGGAAATCTTAGTTGGCAGATCGGTTTTGACTGGGGCAAGAACATTTTTGATCACAAAAAAGCCCGCAGTGAAAGGGTAAAAACAGAGCTTGAAAATATCCATGCAAAAAAAATGATGGAACTTCAGCTTGTTCAGCTTGAAAACGATGTTTCTATCAAATCGGGAGCAATTGAAATAGCAAAAAGAGAAGTGGAATCGGCAACAGAAAACCTTAGAATTGCTGAGGATAAATACAGGGAACAACTTACTACTGAAACAGAACTGCTTGATGCATCAATAGCTTACAGAAGTGCACAGCTTAAGCTTCTTTCATCAATTTACGAACATGAAGTTTCTCTTAACAGGCTTGCTCTGACGATCGGAGTAAATTATTCAGAAATAACAGAAGGAGGAATATAGAAATGGCAAGAAGCACTGAAGAAAAAAGGGAAATGATAATAAAGAATTTCCTTGATCTGGTGAGAGTTCATGGAATAAACAGAGTCACCTTGAACGATGTTTCTGAAAAATCGGGACTTACCAAATCTGCCCTTTATTACTATTTTGACTCAAAAGAGGCTTTGCTTGTAGAAGGTTTTGATTTTTTCAATGAAAAAATTAAAGATATTTTCCTCCCTCTTATTGAAAAAGCTGAAACTCCGATAGAGATCATAAAAACATACATTGATTTTAACATAAAGGTTCATACAGGAGAATACGAAGAATTCAGACACATGATGGAAATGACAACTGAGGTTTTTTATGAAATCCAGCGATATATTTTCAATTCTCCTGAAATAGCAAAGAAAATCCTTCAGTACAGAGATACCGAGCTTTGGTGGATGAACAGCGTAATTGCAGAGTATGTTGGAGAAGATCCTGAAGACGACAGAACAAAAAAAATCACTCTCATATTTGCCGCACATCTGCATGCATATATCCATATATCTTGCCAGATGTCCAAACAAATGAAAGACCTTTCAACAACTTATTCGATCCTTACCGATTTTCCCTGGAAAATTGACAATGTAACAAATGAAGATATCTGCACTTTCCTTGTTGGCGGAATAAATAACCTTTATAAACAACTTTTTAACAGATAAAAGGAGAAAGCTATGAAATTTGACAAACTCTTAATCTTTTCAATTTTTGCTTTTATTGCAGCTCTAACCTCCTTTTCAGGATGCAGCAACAATGGTTTTGTTGACACGACAGGGCTTTCTCAAGCTGTAATAATCACCAAACCCCAGACAAAAAGTTTTGCCCGTTCTTTTGAGTCGGCATCTGTTGCAACTGCTTACAAAACAGCATATATCAACCCTAAAGTTCCGGCGAACATCACACGCTTTCTTGTCCAGGAAGGTGATGCCGTAAGATCGGGACAACCGCTTGCAAGACTTGACGGCAGCGACTATGCAATAGGGGTGGATGCTGCAAGATCACAGCTTGCCGCTGCTGAAGCAGGTGTTTTTCAGGCTGAAGCGATGTATGATAAAGTGCTGATCGATTATGAAAGAATGAAAAGACTTAAGGAAAGAGAATCTATCTCTCAAAGTGAATATGAGCAGATAAAAGTTGGACTGAAACAAGCTGAAGCGGGACTTTCAGTTGCAAGAGCACAGAGGAAAATGGCTCAGAGCAATCTTAATGCCAATCAGAGACAGTTTTCATACACCACAGTTCATGCACCTTTCTCAGGATATATTACAATGAGAAACGGGGAGATCGGTGAAATATCTGCTCCGCAAAGTCCCAGACCGATGTTTGAAATAGTTCAAAGCGATAAACTCAAAATTACAGTTTTTATCAGTGAGCTTGAAATAGCCGGGATCAACGAGGAAACCGTTGCGGAAATAGTCTTTGATGCATTTCCGGGAGAAATTGTAAAAGCTCCGGTAAGCTTCATAAACAGCAAAGTTGAAGCAATGACAAAAAGTGTAAAAGTTGAGTTTACTATTGACAACAAAGAGAAAAAATACAAACCCGGAATGACTGTCAGAGTTGGATTGACACTGCCTGAAACGGAACATCTTGTGATACCGAGAAATGCTGTTTTTACAAGAGATAATGAATCGGGAATAGTTTATTACAAGAATGAAGCTGACAGAGTTTTCACAAAAGAAATCCTGCTTGGAGGAAATGTTGACGGCTATTCGATCGTAACGAGAGGTCTTGACGGTGATGAAGATATAGTTGTCGGTGGAGGAAGAAGACTTGAAGAAGGTCAGAAAGTTACTGTTGTTGAAATTCTTGAATCCAACTGAAGCGGGGTAAAGAAATGAATCTACCTAAATTTGCAGTAAAGCGGCCGGTAATGGTTTCTGTTATATTTATAATAATGATCCTTTTTGGAGTTTATTCACTAAAAGAGCTCCCGATAGATCTTATGCCCGAAATAGAGTTTCCGGCAGTATCGGTAATTGTTACATACAGAGGTGCCGGCTCGGAAGAAGTTGAAGAAAAAGTTGCCAAAGTGTTGGAAGGAGCTCTTTCAACCGTTTCAGGGTTAAAAGAAATATACAGCAGATCAATGGAAAATGTTGCGACAGTAAATCTGGAATTTAACTACGGCACCGATATGAGCGATGCCATAAACAACATCAGGGACAGAATGAATCTTGTCAGAGGATTTCTTCCTGAAGGGATTGATGAACCAATGATATTCCGGTTTGATTCAAGTCTGATGCCCATCCTTTTTATTGCAGTAACTTCTCCCGAAGTTGACATAAGATATCAAGGTGATATCGTTGAAGAATCTATCAGCAACCATCTTCAGCGGCTTCCCGGTGTAGGTAGCGTTATCAATTTCAATGAAATGAGAAGGAAGATTATTGTTTCGATAGATAAACAGAGGCTCTCGGCACTTAACCTTTCAATTTCCGATGTTACAAATACAATAAGGGCGGAAAATCTTTCTCTACCTGCAGGAAACCTTGAGATAGGCTCTTTTGACTACACTGTCAGAATTCCTGGAGAATACACTTCCATTGAAGAAATAAGTGAAACGATAATTGCAAACACCCCTTTCGGACTGATAAGAGTTAAAGATGTAGCAAGAGTTTTCTGGGGAAGTGATGAAAGCAGACAGTTTGCAATTAAAGACGGTGAATATATGGTTTTTATGATGGTGCAGAAACAATCCGATGCAAATACCGTTGCCGTTTCGCGGGCTGTCCTTGACAAACTCGACGAGTTGGAGGGGAGACTTCCCCATAACATGGAAATTTCAATTCTTATGGACACATCTGAATTTATTATAAAAATGGTCGGAAACCTTGCAAATGCCGTTCTTACAGCTTGTCTTTTCGTTATTTTGATAGTTATATTTTTCTTAAGGAGATTCAAATCAAGCTTTATAATTCTTCTTGCAATACCGGCTTCACTTATCATAGCCTTTGCATTTCTTTACGGATTCGGATATACGCTCAACATGGTTTCAATGATGGCTCTATCTCTTGCCATAGGAATGGTCGTTGACAACTCAATTGTTGTTCTTGATAACATTACAAGGCATCTTGAATCAGGAAAAAGCAAGATCGATTCAGCGGTTGATGGAACAACAGAAGTTGGCGGAGCGATCATGGCTTCTACAATTACAACAGTGATGATATTTTCTCCCTTGTTTTTTGTAGGCGGATTGATGGGAATACTTTTCGGCCAGCTTGCGGGCGTTGTTGTCCTCACACTTTCGGCATCACTTCTTGCTGCAATGCTTTTGACACCTATGGTGTGTTCAAAAATACTTGAAGTTCAAAAAAAGAAAACTAAGTCAAACTGGTTTTTCCGACTTGGTGAAAGATTCCTTAATTTTGCTGAAAACAGCTATACATCCGTTATAAAGCTCACTTTAAACCACAGGAAAAAAACAATGCTCATAGCCGGAACCATGTTTCTGTTCTCATTGTTTTTGGTACCTGTCGTTGGACTTGATTTTCTTCCTCAAGGTGATGAAGGCTTGATAACAATTGACTTTGAAATGCCTCTTGGAACAAAAATTGATGTAACCCTTAAAACGGCACAGCATATTGAAAGAATTTTAAGGGAAGAAATCCCATCCCACTACCTTATCAGAACATTTGTAAGGGGAGGACCTAACGATTCCGGTTTTTCTCAACAAGTTGAAGACACAAATACAGCTACAGTCGGCACCAGGATCATATCTCAGGATTACAGAAGGGAACATTCCCGTGATTTTGCAAATGTTATCCGAAGGAGAGTGATAAATGAAGTTCCGGGAATTGAAAAGCTCGATGTCAAATCAGTAAGTGGGATGGACAACATGATCTCCGGAGGGGAAAAACCGGTAACTGTAAAACTTGCAAACCGTGATTTTTCGATAGCTACTGAAGCTGCACTCAGGCTGGAAAGGGAACTCGAAAAAATTCCGGGACTTAATGACATTTCAAATGATGCCGACAGTCTTAAACCTCAAATAGAAGTAAAAATTGACAGAGTACGGGCGAGTCAAGTCGGAATTAAAGCTTCAATGGTTGCAATGGCTGTAAGAAGTGCATTTTACGGAGATATTGCTTCTATATTCAGAGAAGATGGAGACGAATTTCAGATCATGGTAAGACTGCAAAGATCTGACAGAGAAAACCTTGAGCAACTTAAAGAACTTGAACTGAAAACACTTTACGGGACAACTGTCAAACTTAAAGATGTTGCAGAAGTAAGAGAAGGGCTTACCGCACTTTCTGTAAACAGGCAGAACAGAGAAAGGATCGTGACTGTAGGAGCAGGACTTGATCAAAATGTTGCGATAGGAACAGTAATGCAGGAAGTTGACAGAGCTATTGAGCGGGCTGATATTCCACCTGAAGTTGATGTCATTTATGGTGGAACTCTTAAACAGCAAAAAGAGACAAGCGGCGATCTTTTTTTAATGATGCTTCTTGGAATTGTGCTGGTCTATCTTGTCATGGCGGCACAGTTTGAATCTTTTATTGATCCTTTTGTTATAATCTTTGCGATACCATTTTCAGTAACAGGAGTTATTCTCGGACTTCTCATAACCGGGAACACCCTTTCAGTTCCGGCATTTCTCGGAATGATAATCCTTGTCGGGGTTGTTGTAAACAATGCGATCGTTCTGATTGACTATACAAAGATAATGAGAGAGAAGCATAAATTCAGTATTGACGAAGCACTCATTTATGCAGGTTCAAGAAGACTCCGTCCTATACTTATGACTGCCGCAACTACGATTTTCGGAATGGTACCGCTTGCCTTTATGAGCGGAGAAGGGCATGAAACTTTTAACCCGATGGGAGTTGCCGTTGTTTTCGGTCTTTCATTTTCCACACTTGTAACGCTTGTTCTGATGCCGGTAATGTATTCCTACATCAAAGATCGGAAGAGAGAAACCTTGTCATCGTGACATATCCTTCCCTACTCTGAAAGCTTTCCAGAGAATAGTGAAGAACATGCGGCACCAAGTTGTCATCAAGCACAACTTTGGGAACAAGATCCTGATCCCTGCTCCCATAAAACTTTGTATATAAAGATTCTTTCGTCCGGATGTTAAATACTGACAAAAAAATATTGTTCGTATTAGATATAATATCATCGCTACGCAATTCATATTTTTTAGAAAAGTCACTATCTATATATCCGGTGATGTATATCGTTTCGCGATGATCTATATCAATGCCGGTAACAGTTACTCCATTATGGGAATCAAAGTGATGTTCGAACTGGGATCTCCCGTCAAGACCTGTCTGGATAACAATTCCGTACCGTTTTTTATCCACTGTCTTTTCACCGCCAACAAATAAAAGTCCGCTCTGTTTGGAGTTTATTTTCCAAACAGTGTTCATATCAATATTTTTTCTCCAGTGAATATCACCATTGGGTTTTAACTTTACAAGGAATCCTGACATCCCGGTTTCACTATTGTTCACACTGCTGCCTGTAGCCATATTGCCGGCAGAATATCCTCCTGCAAAATAAAACCTGTCGGCACCCATAGCAACAGACTGCACAGTATCAAAAGAAGGAGTGCCGAATACGGTAGTAAAAACTCTTTCTCCATCAATATAATATTTTGACATGAATCCGTCAGTTCTCTTTAAACCGGTATCTTCATCCACAACTTCTTTTCTGCCGCCAATGATAAAAAAACCAAGATCTGTATATGCCACAGAATAAACTGCAGCAGAACCTTCCGACCTTATGTTTTCTTCCCAGACAACTTCACCATTCCGATCTAAAACAGCAATAAATCCGGAAGAACGGGTTTCTCCGGCTTTTGTCCGGTCTCCCCCTACAATAACTCTGCCATTGACAGGGTCACAGCTGACTGAGTTTAAAGATTGTACAAAATATTCATCAAGTTCTTTTCTCCAGACAACCGAACCATCTTTCATTTTAAACACAAAAGCATTTCCGGAGTCTTCACCGCATCCTACCACAAATTCGCCACAGGAAGCAATGTCCCTTGATATGGTTCCTTCAATAGTTTGACTTTCCAGAGAAAAATCAAATTTGTTTTTAACTTCATCATCAAAGAACTCTTCGTCATTATCCGTATCAAAAGAGAAGTCGTTGTCATTATAAATATCATTATCTGTTCCACATGATATAAAAAAGAAAGTCATCAATAAAAATGGGGCAAACTTCATAAGACCCCCTTATATCACTGTTTCAAACATGCATTAAATCCTATCATATCCGTAATGTCTCCACCATAAGCGGGAACATCTGTGGGATGATAGAGATCAAAATTGCCTTGTATCTTCAGAGTATGTTCCTGTCCCTCAGGTGAAACCGATTCAATTCCTTTTCCGGCATCAACGATAAGACTGCCAATTCCAATAGCATGTATGCAGCGGATATTGGAACCCGAAAGATCGGCAATGAAAAAAACGGCATCATCATCATCTCCCAAACCTACAAACATATTACCTGAGTGGATGGGCATTTTTATGTCAAGAACAACCAGTGGGTCCATTATTGAGGTGCCGACACGGGTTATGTCTCTTATGGAAACAACCTCTTCTCCAGTTATTGACGATTTGTCTGCAACAACAGTTGTCAATCCGGTATCCATAGCAAGATAACGGCTGCCGTAATTTCCTATGAAAGCATGAACATGGATCACACCTTTTTCATTGCTTTCAGGGGTATTCCTTCCCCTTATATATGAAAAGTTTATGTGTTGAGTTTGCACGAATCCATACAGAGATTCTCCTCCGACAGTACATATTGCAGTATCCCAGCCACTGCAATCTTCTTTGCACTCTGCAAGTCCTGAAGTAAAAACTTCGTCAACATCAGAACACTTTTTATGGTTTCCGTCACAAACTTCATCACCTTCCACAATTCCATTCCCACATACCGGATCTGTATCGGGAACATCTACAGGATCACCATCATTTGACTCATCATCGGGAAAAATTCCGTTGTCACTGTCATCTTGAGGATCATCAGGATCGATGGTCTCCCCTTCTCCGTCAACACACCTTGCAACTCTTTTACCCGCTTGGGTAGCTGTAGTACAGTAATAATCAGATCCGTAACTTATACAGTCAGGAAGAGTATTTGACCACTTACCGTCAACACAGGATTGAGGTTGAGTGCCGTCACATCTTTCATCACCGTCTCTACAGGTATCGTCAATTACACTGCCGTTATCACCGTAAATACCATTATCTTTGCCGCATCCCGGCATAATAACAAAAACAACAACTAAAAAAATTGTTAAAAAAGTGTGCATGCCAAACTCCTCCGCATTTTACATTTGAAAAACATCCCAATTCTTATATATTTTAATAGAAACTTAAATTAATACAAGGATAATTTTCTTTCCCACTCAAAAGCGGTTTTACAGATCAGATCAAGACTCTGATATTGCGGCTCCCAATCCAGAGCACTGAGTATCTTTCTGTTCAGCTATAAGTTTAGCCGGATCTCCGGCTCTTCTTGGAACAATCTCAACTTTGAAATCTGTACCGGAAACCTTTTTTACAGATTCGATCACTTCAAGAACTGAGCTCCCTTCTCCGTAACCGCAATTAAATATTTCCGATCTTCCACCGCTGTCCAAATAGTTCAACGCTGAAATATGTGCTGAAGAAAGATCGCTCACATGAATGTAATCTCTCACCCCTGTGCCGTCAGGTGTATTATAATCGGTACCGAAAACTGAAAGACTTTCCCGCTTACCTAGAGCTGTCCGGCAGGCAACTTTTATAAGATGAGTAGCATCGGGAAAATTCTGTCCAAGGGACCCATCAGGGTCGGCACCGGCAACATTGAAATATCTTAAAATGACAAATTTAAAATCAGTGTGTGCAAATCCGGCATCTTTTAATATCTGTTCGCTCATCAATTTGCTCATCCCGTAAGGATTTATAGGAACAGTATCTGTATTTTCAGTTACAATGCCGGTTGCAGGCTCTCCATAAACAGCGGCAGTTGAAGAAAAGATGAACCTGTTGACACCATGTTTCAGACAGCATTTTATCAAATTTGTCGTATTTACCGTATTATTCATATAATAAAGGAGTGGATTTGAAACAGATTCAGGAACAACAATTTTTGCTGCAAAATGGATTACTGCCTCAAAACCTTCTTTTTCAAACAAAGCATCAACTCCGCTGAAATCAGAAAGATCCATCTCAACCAGTTTACCATAAAGAACGGCATCTCTTCTTCCTGTTGAAAGGTTGTCAACTGTTACAATGTCATGGTTCCCGGTTTCACCAAGCATTTTTACAACATGTGACCCGATATATCCCGCTCCGCCGGTAACAAGAACTTTCATCGGCAACCTCTCCATAAAATGTGGCAGACACTACTTTATAATATTACCTTCTTCATCATAAAATTTTGACTCTTTTGAATGATTTCCCTGATCGAAAAATTTTTCTCCTCTTAGCGTTCCGTCTTCACGGTAATATCTCCAGGTTCCATGAATTTTCCCGTTCAAATATTCTCCATCTGTCCTGAGTATCCCTTCTTCACAGTAAAATTTCCACCGTCCTTCTTCTCTCCCTTCTTTGAAGTTCCCTTCCGACCACAGTTTTCCATTTTTATAAAAATTCTGCCAAAACCCTGTTTCAAACCCGTTCTCATATTGAGATCTTGTCATCAACTGTCCATTATCGTGGTAAAAAACCCACTCTCCCTCTCTTCTTCCGTTAACAACTTTCCCTCTTTCTTCGAGTTGACCATTTTCATAGTTTTTAAACACAATGCCTGTAAACGGTTCATTTTCTGCTACCAAATAGTTTCTTCCTTTTCTGATGAGGGTTGAAGCATCAACTTCCTCCGTTTTGCGTGGACATCCTGAAATAAATAATGCAACTGAAAAAATGATAATGACCTTAAACATGTTCACTCCTATGATTTTATATTTCCAATATCTTTTTCTTCTTCCCGCTCTATCATTGATAATGTTATCTGGTTGTACCACAACCACAAAAGCCCGATGATCGTTACCGGGATTATCTGTGACATGTGGAGAACTATCGCAACAGCCATCCTTTTTTCATAAAGAATGGAGAAGAATTTCAGGGAATAGACTATTGCCGCCTGAAAAACCGCCAGACCTCCCGGAGTGGGAGCAGCCAACATGCCGAGATTAGCCGCACAAAGCATGAGCAAATATCCGACTGCAGGAACATCGACATTAAATGCTTTTGTTATCATAACATAAACTGCAAGCTCAACAGCCCAGACCCCGAAACTGAGAACAGTTGCCGCTATAAAAATCCTTGTACTTTTTATCGATGAAGCTCCTTTTAAGAATTTCTCTGCAACATCGACCATAAACCCTGAAGCCGGCACTTTATCTCTTATGAATTGAAGTATTTTGAAAGGTTTTTGAGAAAAAGTTCCAACCATAATAAAAAGGAAAAGTAAAAGAAAAAAAGCAAAAGCCATCAAACCGAGAGTTTTAATGTTTTGGGGAAACGGATAAAGAAAGATCATTATGAAAAGAATTGCTGCAATTGTCAATCCGTCAAATACTCTTTCTACAAATATTGAAG
The DNA here is from genome assembly GCA_007136595.1 of Candidatus Sumerlaeota bacterium. GTDB lineage: Bacteria > UBP6 > UBA1177 > UBA1177 > UBA1177 > SLGQ01. Next base: position 11,111 of record SLGQ01000341.1, read on the forward strand.
CAAGAACAGCCGTTCTGCTCACATTTTTTGTTTTCCCTGTCACCCAAGCCCTTGCAAACTCACCAATTCTTACAGGCATTATATTGTTCACTGCATATCCGCTCACAGTAAGCATTGCAAGTTCACCTGTTTTAAATGAGCCGAGGTGTGAAATAAGAAGTTTCCACCGGAGTCCTCTTATTACAAATGAAAAAAGATAAACAGATACCGCAACTGCCACAAGAGCAGGATTTCCTTCCCTCAGATACTTGAAAAACAATATGAAATCAATGTCTTTTAAAAGAAAAAAGAAGAGAAAAGCCGTGATCAGGAAGCTTATCAGAGCCTTTTGTTTTTTCATCTGCCAAGGTCCCTGCAACCACTTTTAATGAAATTTTCAACGGTTTTCATTTCTTCTTTAAACTGTTTTATTTTATCTGATATATCTGAAACCTTGACAGTTCTCGACAACTCTTCAAGCTCTTTTGATATTTGAGATAACTTGACTGCTCCGATACTTGCGGCTGAACTTTTTATCGTGTGGAAATTCCTTGTTATCATTTCATTATCCATGTTACTTTTAATGGACTCTTCCACCTCTTTGATCCTTTCCAGAGTATCTGATAAAAAAAGTTTTAACAATTCTTCCGCCCACTCCGCATCATCGTCAGCGGAAGCCATGAGAGCTTTTTTGTCAACGGGGCTGTCATCTTTTTGCATTAAATTCCGGTAATCATCGATTATTTTATAGAGAGTTTCTACACTTACAGGTTTTGACACAAAATTATCCATGCCTGATTCTTTGCAACGGGCTATGCTTTCAGGCTGGGTATCTCCACTCACAGCGATGATCAATGTCCTTTTCAAGTCATTGATCTCTTCTATCTGTCTGATCTTCCTGGCAACTTCAAAGCCGTCCATATCAGGCATTTTACAATCAAGAAGTATTAAGCAGGGCTTTTTGCTGTTAAAACTTTGCAGAGCTTGAATACCGCTTTGTGCTTTAGTGACTTCAAACCCGTAATTTTCAAGCATTTTTGATGCTATTACAAGGTTCAGTTCGTTGTCATCTACAACCAGTGCAAGCATTTTTTTCTCCTTTTTCAAAATAGAGCTCAACTTAATATACTTAATTTCACAAAACAGTCTAAAAAATTAAAATCTGAGAATCGCTGACAAGCCGAAAACAACATCGACACTCCCTTCATTTCCCACTTTGACAGTTGTAGGGCTCGGATTTTCATCACTTTTTGCTCCGCCGTCAACGGACAGATATCCTCTGAGCAAATGGCCCTTTAACACCAGATCCGCCCATAAAGTGCCGTAACCTCTTCTGACAAGACCATCACCCAGACTGAACATAGGGAAAAAAGCGGAAAACTTTTTTGAATGGTCTAAGCTCGAATGTGCAGGAAGCTGATAATATCCGAGTTCCCATTTAAAGGAAAAAGCGTTGTTAAACCAATGTCTGTGGTTAAATCTTATTGCCTGATGATTTGTTCCGAAAGGGTGTCCTCCCGAAAGCCCTTTATACTGAAAACCCTGCCTTGGATAATTATGATGTCTGTAAAAAGATCTCGCCGTTTTTGAGTATTCTAGCCTGAAAATATTATTTTCGGTAGCCATGAAAATACCTGTCAGGTATGCCCTTTCATAAAATCTGAAAAGAAGATAGGGAAGAACAATTTTATCGTCTTCAACCTGCCAGATTGCACTGATATCTGTTCCCGCTTCCTGAAAATAGAATTTAAACACCCTTACTGCAGGAACCAGCTTGTACATCGGAATGTTGAATGTAAAATCTATTGCTCCGAATCCGTCTGCATCCCACTTGCTCCTTGGAACATTATCTTCTCTTCCAAGTATGAGGTAAGGATACTCATAAAATTTATAGCTATGCATTCCTTCGCCGCTGTAAAGAGCTGTACGGGTCATTCCAAGCTCAAAAAAACTGAACAATCCCCTCGGTCTGTATGTGAGGCGGATGGCAAACACTTCGGGATCATTTACATCCTCTCTTTCTTCAAGGAACCATCCTTTCATAAATACAAAATTCCAGTCGCCCCACAATTTGATCGTTTCTTCGTTCTGGAACTTTATCATCCAGTAAGGTTCAATATTTGAGGAAAAGAGAAGTCCGTATTCTCCCGGACCGAGATGTATGTTGTCTTTGCCTCCGGTAAAAGAAAGCTTCCACAGCTTGAGTTTTGCATAGATCCTGTATATATCAAGGTCAAAACCTTCCCAGTGTGCTTTGTCCAGATAGTTGTTCTGTCTGAAATCCCAGTAAAACCCGAGAGTGTCAAAAAGGAGAAAATTACCTCTCTGAAAAGTTGTGACCGTACTCTGATGTTCAAACTTCCTTCCCGAAGAACCGTGGATAAAGTTATGGGGACGGTTTGAGTAAAAGTAATCAAATCCTGTGCTTGAAACTATCTGCCAGAAACTTTTCTGTTGAACTCCGGTAAAAAAAGGACTTATTTTATACGGGTTTTCAAGAAAAGGGAAAGTATCTGCAAAACCTCTGGGCATTATGGAAAAAGAATCGGCAGGAACAGAAAACCTTGCTTCAAGATAATCAATAGCCATTCTGTCTTCAATGTTTACATTGAAAAAGGTGCTGCCCGAAAATCCGTCTGTTTCACAGTGATTCAGTTTAGGTTCAGGAATGAAGGATCCACCTGTCAAATAAGCAGGCAGAAGAACCGTTAAAATCATTGCCGTTAATATGCCGCAGAAATTTTTGTTAAACATTTACCGCCTCAAGAATTTTTTAACAGGATCTGTTGAAGATTTTGTCAGCCAGACAGCAGATTCTTTATCCTGATCTTTTGAAATTTCTCTGACATGTATTTTGTGTTTATCCATGAAAGCATCAATAAGTATTCCCATTGAAACACCGTCGTACCAATCTTTCCTTTCATAAGATTGTGCCCATACAACTCTTAGAAGTTTAAAATCTTTATTGGTCGTTATCCGCAAAGGTCTTTTACCGCAAAGGGCAATTATTGCATTTTGAAGATCGTATGCAAGTTTGACCATTTCCTCGAAAGTTCTCTTTTTACTCAAGGAAACACCTCTTAAAACAGCATTAATATATAAACACTACAGTTTTCAGAAATAGAGCTCATATTCCTGAGGAGTAGGAGCATTATAAACATAAGTCGCTTCAGCTTTTTTTATTTTCACCCAGTTTTCAAGAAGTTCTTTTGGAAATACCGGCAGAAGATACTCATTATCTTTCAGCAGTCCATCCATGACAAGGTTAAGGTTTAAAGGATAGATCTTTCCGTTATCGGGATCGCTGTAACCTTCTTTTACCGGATCTTTACTTTTTTTAATTCCATCTATCCCGGCAAGAACCATTGCACTAAGGAAAAAATAGATATTTGCTGTAGCATCGCCGGTTCTGTATTCAATCCTCTCTTCCCCTTTTGCAAGGTAGGCAGGAATCCTTACAGAAGCTTCTCTGGAGCCTTTTGCGAATGTAGCACCAATAGGGGCTTCAAAACCTGCAACAAGTCTTTTGAAAGAGTTGGTGCTGGGATTTGAAAAAGCAAGAAGTGATCCGGTAAGAGAATGTTCAAGAAGCCCGGCTGTATAAGAGAGAGCTTCTTTTGTCAATCCGTGCAGTTCCTGACCGGCAAAGATCGTTTTACCTTCTTTTTCAAGGAACTGATGGACATGCATTCCGTTTCCGGCAACATTATACATCGGTTTGGGCATAAAAGTGAGATAAAGTCCATGCTCCTTTGCAATATTGACAGCTATCCATTTTGCTATGGAAACCTGATCCCCCACTACACCGAGTGAATCAAAATCAAGCTCTATTTCAAGCTGGGATGCACTTACTTCATGGTGGTGGTATTTAACAGGAACACCAACTGTTTCCAAAGCCCTTACAATATCATTTCTGACACTGAAATATTTATCAGCAGGATAAAGTCTGTGATACCCCTTCTGGACATGAAATCTCGGATTTTCACCATATTCACCGCCGATACCTTCTGAGCTCAATACTTCATAGTACGAATGCCCCACATCACAGGAGTGCTTTACATCTTCAAAAATATGGAACTCAAGTTCCACTAACATTTTTGCATTGTCCGCAATCCCTTCTTTCTTTAAGTATTCAAGCGTTTTTTTGGCAATTGAACGGGGGTACTGGTCAAAAAGTTCACCATTTGTCAGAAAAACATCACAAAGAACATGAAGTATGGTATAGCCGTCCTTGATCTCAATAAACCCTGTGTCCATATCGGGTTTAGCTGTCATATCCGATTTATTGACTTTTGCAAAACCGAGATTGGAAGCATCAAAACCGATACCCTCAAATATCAGTTTTTCACTTATAAAACTTTTGGGAACCGTAACCTGACGGATAGAGCCGTAAAAATCGATCATAAGTAAAGATAAAAAATCAACATTGGTCATGTCACCATCAAATTTTCTCAAATCCAAGACAGCCTCCATTTTAAAAACCATAAAAAACCAACAAAGGATAATCAGTCTATCATTTGAAATTTTTATTTCAAGTAAGAGTCCTTAAATTAAGCAAATTAACATTACATGATTAATTTTACAGCGGAATTATTTTATTAGTATCCGATACTAATACTTTTTTTGCTGAAGTTTTTTAACTTTTTTTAAATTTTCTCTTTAAATTAAAGGTTTTTTCCATATACTTCTTATTGGTGTCGGTTGATGAGGGCTACATTGCAATATAAAATATCGGAGGCTAAGATGGTCAAAAAATTGTTTGTTTTTATTTTTATTACACTAATGTTCCTGCTGTTTTCTTCCTGTATTACAGAGGAAGGGGAAAACGGCAATGGAGACACTGGAGAAGCTGGAGACACTGGAGACACAGGGGGTGGAAGTGATACAGGCGACACTGGTGATACAGGCGAACAAGATGATGGAAATACAGGGAACACTGGGAACGATGATGACAATGGCAATACCGGCTCAGGCATTGAGTATTGCGGTCCCGGACTGACAAGAGCTGAATGGGAATCTGAAGAATGGAAAAACGGCGATGATGACGGCGATGGAATTCCAA
>SLGQ01000192.1 GCA_007136595.1 Candidatus Sumerlaeota bacterium
GTCTTCATACTAACCTCGAATAAAAACAATCAAAACTTACAGATATTTTATTTGAAAACCTAAAAAAGTCCACCCTTTTCCGAACTTTTTTCCCGAACCTTAATTATTTGCAATCCTGCTCAATATGTAAGGTCTAAAACTAGCTATCTCCGAATTTATGTAAAAAATCAACATAATTTCCGCCGAATTTATGTAAAATTAACACATGAATTCGGAGATAACTATTTTGTCGATACAGCCTTCAACTCAGAAAATTCTTTTGAATCCATGAATCTTTTAAGGATAACGGCTGCCGCCGCACTGTCTATTTTTCCCGATTTTTTCTTTGCTCTGTTCGTAGAATTCCGAGCTTTAAGGATATCAGTTGCTTCATCAGTTGAAAAACTTTCATCTTCACGGTAAAAAAGTGTGTCGGGAAATATTTCCTGAAGCCTTCTTTCAAAACCTTTAATCACCGGAGTCATCGTCCCTTCTTCTCCTGAAGAATTAAGAGGCCATCCTATTACGAATGCTTTAATATCAAAATTTTCAAGCAGTTGAATCAATCTTTCAAAATCGTCTTTTATAGATTCTTTTCTTTTGACAGAGCCGAGTGTAACAGGAAAATTCCAAGTCGGATCTGTAACTGCAACTCCGATGAATTTTATTCCGACATCAAGGGCAACTATCCTTTTTGTCACTTCTTTTCCCATATTTTAGATAACTGCTCTTCTATAACTTCTTTTATGATTTTCCGCCCGTTCTTTTCAAGCCAAAGATGTATCTCCTTCCTATAATCCTCAACCTCCCCAACAGGCTCTGCCTCAACCTCCTCAACAGGCTCTGCCTCAACCTCCTCAACAGGCTCTGCCTCAACCTCCTCAACAGGCTCTGCCTCAACTTCCTCAACAGGCTCTGCCTCAACCTCCTCAACAGGCTCTGCCTCAACTTCCTCAACTACCGGCTCACTTTCTTTTTCCGATTCCAGCCACTCCTGCTCATAGTCATCTTTTTTATCGCTTGACATTATTGATTCAAAATCACTGGCAATTTTTGCCTGAGATTCTTTTTTCTCCGAATCTGCCGGAATGGTCTTATCTTCAGGACATTCTTCTTCCGGGAATGAGTATTCATCGTCAAAAAGATTTTCTTCTCCATCGTCATCAGGATTGAAAATGTCGGGACTGTCAGTTTCCGGAACGGACAAATTTTGAGTTGTGTTATCAGAAACCTGTGTTCCGAAAGGTTTTTCGTTTGCAATTTCATCACTGAGATCTTTTATTAGATTATCAATTTCATCCATTTTATCAAAAAGAGCGCTTTCCCTGTCAGGAGAATCAGCAGCAACTTCTTCCACAGTTTTTTCTTTTTCTTCTTCTTCAAACCCGGAAGATAAGTTGTCTGCGACATCACATATATCAAGTGCTTCTTTTTCAGGAATCTCCCATGAACTTTTCGTTTCATCTCGTTGATCTTCCGGAGTTAGAACAACAGCTTCATCAGGTTCTGTTTCACTAAGAACAGGTTCAAGCAAAACCGCTTCCTCCCCTTCCCCTGAATCATCATGTTCAATACAGCAATCATCATCTTTATTGCTCTGCAGGGAAATTTTCAGAAAAGAGGCTTTCGTCATTGCTTTTTTTAAATCTATTGCAGAAAAATTTTCATGAAGAACAATTTTGTTTTTCAGCTTCCCGGGAATATCACAGATATATATTACCGGCAGATGGTAGTTTTCCAGCAGGTTTCTGACATCATCCTGGAGCCACTCCTCTTCAACGATCAAGAGATGGTATTTATCAGGGTCAAGTTCAAGCAGAAATTGATCCAGCTCATTTTTAACATTTACTTCCCAGTTTGAGTCAGCGATCATCTCTTTGAGAGACTGGATCGTTTCTTCGTCTTTTTGAAAAGAAAGAATCTTTTTTCTGTCCATTTTAATTAACCTCCGGAAATATTATCCAGATATGAAATTATTGATAAAAAGTCTCCGGGCAATTCCGAAGAAAAGCTGTAGTGTTCACCTGAAATGTTAAACCCCAGTTTTTTTGCATGCAGCAGTTGTCTTCCTGATGTTTTGAGCAGCTTGTTCAGTTTGACATCGGAAGTTTTGGATATGCCACCGTAAAGAGCATCATTAACCACCGGGTGTCCGGTGTGTGCCATGTGCATCCTTATCTGATGGGTACGACCTGTTTCAAGGGTAACTTTAACCAATGTTGCATGCGGATACTCCGCTGTAACTCGGTAATGGGTAACAGCTTTTCTCCCTTTTTTTACTTTTGCGGAAAACCGGAGCCGATTAAATGGGTCCCTCCCATGCCAGGTTTCTATCGTATCTTCTATTTTTTTCATTTTTCCACTTACAAGTGCAATGTATTCCCTTTCTATATCGTGTTTCAGAAATTTCTGCTGAAGTTCTTCAAATGTTTTTTCGTTTTTAGCAACAACAAGAAGTCCCGAAGTATCTTTATCTATTCTGTGTACAAGTCCCGGTCTGAAATCTTTTCCCGGACCATTTTTCCCCAGATGATAAACCAATCCGTTGACCAGTGTTCCTCTGTAATTACCTGCTCCGGGATGCACTACAAGTCCCGGGGGTTTGTCAACAATAAGAAAGTCTTCATTTTCAAAAACAATATCCAGCTCCATTTTTTCAGGTTCAGCGGAAATCTGCTCTAAAGGGTCTATCTCAAACTCAACTTCGTCACCTTTTTTAAACTTGGAAAAGCTGCTTTTTAAAATTATTCTGCCATTCACAGACAGGTTTTCATTCAAAATATTTTTTTGGATCCTTGACCTTGAAAACAATAACAGTTCGGGCAAAAGTTTATCTGCGCGCTCGTTTATGTCACTGTAAATCGAGAACAATATGCTGTAACTGATCGACTCCTCCTTCATCGTATGACCAGTTAATTATAGGTTTTTTGAAGCCATTTGCAAATTGTTTGAAGAGCCTGAGTAATAATTTGACAGGAACACAGTTTTTAAGTATAGGTATAAGTTGAATTTTTGGTATTTGATCAGTCGGAGAGATGTAAATGAAAACTTTGATTATTTATATTGTTTTATTTGTGTTTTATTTCATGTCTTTATCTCCTGCCGGGATTTCACTGCAAACAATAATGGCTTTTGATGATTTTGGTAGCGGTGACCTTGATGATTTTGATTCTCTATTCGATGATCCTGACCCATTGACAGATGATTCTTTCGGGTTTGATACCGACCCTCTTCCTCCTCTTTCAACTTCTGTTGAAACATCTTTCGACGCTTCTCCGCATCGCGGAGATAAAATTGCTGCATTTTTTCTGTATGCAGATTCATATTCAAGAAGCAAAGCCGCAAATCTTACTGCCGAAACTGCTTCATACCTTGCAAATTCAGGTGATTACAATTATGTTCACAACGAAGCTTCCCTTTTTATTCCAACCATGTCAGCTGCTCAGAGAGATTTTGAAAGGGGCATGGACCTTTTTAAAGAAGCGAAATATCTTTACGAAGACCTTCTTATCGAAGATGCGATAGACAAGTTCAAGCAGTCTCTTACCATTCTGGAAAGACATCTTGATAAAATACCTGACCTTAAAACAATATCGGAGATCCTTCTTTATCTTGGAGCTTCATATAGAATGCTTGATGAGGACCGTATGGCGACAACCTATTTTGAAAGCTATATCAGCATTAATCCGGTAGCAGAACTCGATGACATCGTTTTTTCTCCCACAATAGTTTCTTTTTTTGACAGAATAAAAGATGATCATCTTATGTTGCCTACAGGAACATTCGTTATTGAAAGTTTTCCTTCCGGAGCACTTGTTTTTATCAATGGGAAAATCGCCGGTGTAACACCGCTCAGGCTTGACGGTATTCCCAGAGGTACTCACTACTACAGGATCCATAAGACCGGCTACCAGTCACATGCCGGAAAAATAGATGTAAGAGAAAGAAGAGATACAAGAATTAACCAAAACCTCAGATCACATCAGGAAGCTGCTTATCTTGAAAACGCAAAAGAAGATATGCTTGCCGACTTCGGGAGACTTGCGATGCTTCGCCGGGCTTCAGAAGTTGCGGAAAGACTTAATCTTGATAAAATACTTGTAACCAGAGCAACTGTTGAGGGGGAAACTGTAAAATATGACGGAATCATTGTAAACAGAGATAAACGGTCTTTCAAAATGAGTTCCACCGTTTTTCAAATGCCTTTTGACGGGAATATGGGCAGAGTTTATGAAGTTGAAGAATTCCATTCCGAGCTGTTAAGAGATCAATTCGGGTTCAGACCCATTTCTGATGTTGCTTTGGATGAAGCTAAATTTCTTGGCATAGGTGATGATCCAAAAGAAGAAGAGGTGAAAAGAGAAAGAAGAGAAGGGGGCAGCAAATGGTGGCTCTGGACACTTCTTGGAGTTGTTGTTCTTGGAGGAGCAGGTGTCGGAACATACTTTATCATTACCGAAACAGGAAAAAGCTCAGGAGCGGAACTTGAGATCAATTTTTGAAATACATATATTATTGGAGA
>SLGQ01000325.1 GCA_007136595.1 Candidatus Sumerlaeota bacterium
AACAAGTGCCAAACCAAGACCTGTATTTCCAGCCGTAGCTTCAACAATTATCCCGCCCGGCTTCAATATCCCTTTTTTCTCGGCATCATCTATCATCGAAAGAGCCATTCTGTCCTTTATTGAACCACCAGGATTAAGGTTCTCAAGCTTTAAATAAAGCTCACAAACCCCCGTATCAAACCCATTCACCTTCACAACAGGCGTGTTGCCTATCATATCAAGAATATTGCTGAATTTACCCGCCATCGAAACCTCCCGTAAATAAAACAAAAAACGAACACCACTATTCCTATCACCTTACTATGAATTAAACTGTTTGTCAAATAGTTTTTTGTTTTTTAAAGAAGTTTGTTTTTAGGGAAAAATTTTAGGAAAGAAAGTTACTGAGCAGGGAAATAAGCAAGAAATATATCCTGATTACCGGCACTCATATTATCGGGGAAGACACCGTAAGTTACTCCTGTAACAAAAACATTGCTGTGTTCATCGACTGCAACACAAGATGCACTGTCATTTTGAGGAGTTCCTATCAATTTTGTCCAGATGACATTTCCGTCGCTGCTCCACTTGGATACAAATCCATCAGGCAGTAATCCGGTATGAGCATTTCCGCCAAGAGAACCTTTTGTCCACCCGGTAGTATAAATAAAACCGTCTTTGCCTATACTTATCCCTTCTCCTGAGTCATCACTGTTTGAGCCGAACTGTTTTGTCCACAGACGCTCTCCTTCCGGATCATATTTAGCAAGGAAAGTATCCTGAGTACAACCTCCGAACATTGCCGAATTGCACTTGTTTCCATCGAGATCTCCTTTAGTTTTTCCTGTAATGAAAACATTTCCATCATCATCAACGACAACACCCATCGCTTCATCTCTTTCTTTTGTGCCGAACTGACTGATCCACTCTATCTCACCTTCACTATCCAGTTTTGCCAAGTATATATCGTTGCCTCCGGCATTTTCACCATCCAGATCACCATCCGTATAACCTGTAACAAATATTTCTCCATCGCTGCTTACAGCCACTCCGTTAGCTTCATCTGAACCCTCTGTTCCCCACATTTGTGTCCAGAGCTTTTCACCATCACTATCCAACTTTGTTACAAAACTGCTTGGGCAAAATCTGTTGCTGCTGCAAGTTTTTGCACTTGGATTGAAATTTCCGCCAAAAGAACCCCTGCTTGAACCTGCGACATAAATGTTCCCTTCATTATCAATGGCTATATCTGTTGCTCCGTCTGAATCACTGGAGCCCCACTGTTTTTTCCATAAATTTGTTCCATCTGTCTCAAATTTTGCAAGAAAAACATTCCCATCTGTATAACCTGCCACTAAAATATTTCCTTCAGAATCAATTGCAACTGCATTTCCTGCATCACCGGAAGTGGTACCCCATTGAACAGTCCATATTCTTGATCCCCCTTTACTCCACTTTGTAAGGAATATATCTCTGGAACACTGCCCCGGACTATCAAGATTACACTCATTTCCATCTAATCTGCCAAATGTAAAACCTGTAACAAAAACATTGCCCTCCGAGTCAACAGCAACACCTTTGCCCTCATCACTACCCGGTGTTCCCCACTGCTCAAGAGGTCTTCTGTTTTCAATTTCTTCCTCTTCTTCCTCTTCTTCCTCTACAGGAACTTCATTTTCGTCAGGTGTCCAAGGATCTTCTTCCTGATTTTCTTTTTTCTGCTCTTCCTCAATTGTCTCATTTTGAGAACTATCGCTCTCATTTTCTTCTTCTTTTCCTTCGGTGTCTTTTTCGTTCTCTGTCTGAGTATTACTGTTGTCACCATACATATTTTCAGGATCGAGATCTCCTTCGTCGGTAATGCATGATACAAAGAAAAACAACAGAAAAAACAGAGTAATTAAATTAATTGCTTTCATTTTAGCTTTCTCCTGAAAATAGTTTACAACACAACAACTCAATTTAGCAAAAATATTAAGTCAGATTGAGGTTAAAAAATCGTCCGTTATTTAAAATTTTAAAAAATAAGAACTTTTAAAAGGTACTAATTAGGAAAGAAGAACATTTCGCCGCAACTCCGCTTTGTCCGGATTTCCGTCACTTTTTATTTGGAACGGGTTTTACTTTATCACCTTTAATTGGAGAAAAATCTTTTTCTATTTTTTTCTTGCCATTCCGGTTAAGGATCAGCTTATCGAAAAAGATTTTAATGCCGTTCCCATCCTGAATGACAGGGGTATTTTGAAGATGGTAATGAAGATGGGGTTCTGACGAGTTCCCCGAATTTCCACAAAGTCCGACAACCTGCCCTCTTTTAACTTTATCACCCACCTTAACTTTTGTGCTTCCATATTTCAAATGTGCAATGATGGAAACTTCATCACCTCTATGCTGAATAAAAACTGCATTTCCAAGTGCATGAGAAGGGTTCATTGAACCGGGAATGTTATCTCTAACTCCAGTTATCACATCAGTTACAAGACCATCAGCAGGGGCAAGGATCTCTCTTCCGAATGCATAGTAATCCTCATTTTTTGCCCCATCTCCTTTAAATGTTTTCCCGCTTTTATCAACCACAACAAAGTCAAATGCATACCTCTGTCTTGAAACATTGTGGTGATAATTCAGTTCTTCAGTATCTCCACCCCAGAAAACGAACCACTCTCCTTTAAAGGGAAGAGAAAGCACTGTTGAATTTCTTTCTGGAGTATTGCCTCTTGGAGTATGGGGAAGAAACCACAGTCCGGCTATTTTGTCCCCGTCATTTAGAACTATCTTTATATCAAGAATTCCCCGCTCAAAATATGCGGGGAAAATCACTCGGTTGACATCAATTATCCTTGGATAATCAAGTTTTTTTATCTTACCGTATTTACCTGACAGCCCCTTAAAAAAAGCAGTTGATTTATCTTCAGGAAATGCTTCCGCCATTTTTTCATCAAAATCTTTCCGTACACCCTTGTTATCACCATTATTTGCAGATTCAACAATATTTTGAACAACCTTTTCAAACCTTCTTATTCTGACATCTTTTCCGGAAAGGGAGCAGATCAAAGATGTTATCAGAAAAAAAAGTGCAGTTTTTTTCATAGTTCACCTCTTATAATTTCTGGATATTTTCTTTTTGCCATATTGAATGATGTAACCCACTCTTCCGGCATCAAAAACTCTCTTTCCCCTTTTTCTGCAAGTATTTCTATTGCTTTGCAAACTGTTACCTGAAAAAGATTATGCGGGTAAATATCAGGAATGTCAACAGACTGAGGAAGTCCGATCCTTATGACAGGAATATTGTTATTCATAGCTTCAATAAAAATTCCGGCACTTTCTTCAATTATTTCATTTACAGGTCTCATTTTTATAAAACCCCTTTCAATTTCACTTTGAATTTCTGTGTCTTTGATCGGGACAAACGGATATATCCTCAAATAATCTGGTTTCAACAACCTGAAAGAGTTCAGCGTTATCTCAAGATCTTCTTTATCCTCATAAGGATACCCGCTCATAAGTTGAACGACTGTCTTTATATTATGCTTTTTTAAAATCTCAACAGCTTTATAGACAGCATTGGAATCATGTCCCCTTTTCATTTTTCTAAGCAATTTGTCAGACATAGTCTGAACTCCAAGCTCAACTGTTTCAAAATAGCTCTCTTTAAGGTACCTTGCTGTTTTTTCATCTATTGCATCAGGTCGAGTTGAGCATCTTAATGAATTTACCACCCCTTTTTCAACAAGCTCTTTTCCTTTTTCAACAAAAGCTGTCAACCTTTCAGTTGGCAGTGCAGTAAAACTTCCACCATAAAAAGAGAGCTCAACCTTTTCCCTTTTTTTGGAAAAACCAAGATATTCATCTGCAATTGCATCAATTTCATCCACTTTAACACTTTTTGTCCCTGTAATATTTCTCTGATTGCAGAAAGCACAAATATTGGGACAACCTTCATGAACAACAAACAACGGAATTATCAGTGGCTTTTCTTTTGAACAAATAAATCTTAACATAATTTAAAATGAAAAAGTTGCTCTTAAAGCGGCGTGGTCGGAATCCATTAACTTATAAGTGTTTGGACCGTTCTTTATAACTTCCGCAGTTCCTTGAATATATTCCCCTTTTCCATCAAGAGCATGAAATATATGATCTATCGCAATGGGCCCGTTGTACCAGTATGTAGCCTGATCAACAGCAGGAAGTTCAGCGGCAACCCTTATAAGAGATGGAGCGTTTTCAAGGGTATTTATTGGTGCAGATCCCGGAACATCATTGAGGTCACCACCAAGAACTATGAGTGCATCACTATTATATTTTGCCGTATTCTGCAATATTTCAAGTGCCGCATTCGCTTCTGCCTGCCGCCTTGCCGGATCATCATTATTTTTTGACTTAAAATGGGCTGAAAAAACAATGATCTTTCTTCCCATATAAGTTATTCTTGCTTCAAGAAATGCCCTTGTAAAAGTTGTCGTTCCGCCA
>SLGQ01000175.1 GCA_007136595.1 Candidatus Sumerlaeota bacterium
CTCCGACTGCAACACTTTCTATCACAAATACTCCTGTCACATATACAGGTGGTGAACATTCAGCAGTTATTGATATAAGTGACAGTTCAACCCCGGGATCTATAGCAAATGTTGTTAATGGTACCCACACAGATGCAGGGACTTATGCTGTTACTGCCGATTTTGTTCCAACTGACGAGGATAATTACAATATAGTTACAGATATTTCTGCCGGTAACTTTGTGATCGAAAAAGCAGTTCCGGTAATCACATGGAATGATCCTGCTGACATAGATTACGGCACTCAGCTCAGTGAAACGCAATTAAATGCGGAAGCAGATGTAGCAGGTACATTTAACTATGATCCGGGACTTGGAGCCATCCTTGATGTGGGAACAACGATTCCTCTGAAGGTTACTTTTACTCCTGATGATGAAGTTAACTATGAGTCAGTTGATAAAACTGTCCATATAAATGTGCATCCGACTCCCGGCTCAGTAACAACATCTGTACCTTTTGATATTACAACTTCTTCTGTGAAAGCAGGTGGTGTTGTTGTAAGTGACGGCGGAGTTGATATAACTAACAGAGGTGTCTGCATTAAAACAACCATCGATCCGGCTCTTGGTGATACCTGCTTGTCCGACAGCAATCCCGGAGATGCCTTTACAGTTGAATTCTTTGGGCTGGAGTCTGGCACAGGTTATTATTTGAGGGCTTATGTCACCAACTCGGAAGGTACAACTTACGGGGACAATGAGTTCTTTACTACGCTTGCCACTCACACTCTTACTTACACAGCTGGAGATAACGGTTCTCTTACAGGTGATACAATACAGACTGTAGATCATGATTCAGATGGAACTCCGGTTACAGCAACAGGGGACGCAGGTTACAGGTTTGTTAAATGGAGTGACGAGTCAACGGAAAATCCGAGAACAGATACCAATGTTACCGAAGATATAACAGTTGAAGCATTATTTGAAGAAATCCCTGATGGTATATGTATGAATCCTGAAGAAATAGACGATCTTCCTTACACGCATGAAGGTTCGACAGTTGACAGGGATTCCGCAATTGATGAATATGACGATACAAGTTGTGGCGGAGATGGATATTATCCTTCACCTGACTATGTCTATTCAATAACTCTTGAAGCCGGGGACAAGATAGAGATAATCCTTACACCTGAGCCTACATTTGATGCAATTCTTATGGTTGTAGGAGCTTGTTCAAACGACTATCAGGAATGTCTCGGATTCTCTGATGGAGGTGCAGAAGGAGAAGTTGAAACTATCGTCTATGAAGCTTTGGAAGATGAGACCATTTACATCATAGTTGAAGGATATGATGGAACATCAGGAGACTACACAATAGAAGTTAACACTTGGGTTGATGAAACACCTGACGATGACGATGAATTTGGTGATGATGATGAATATCCTGATGACACAGGAGACACAGGAGACACTGGAGATACTGGAGATACAGGTAACACCGGAGATACAGGAGACACTGGAGACACCGGAGATACAGGAGACACTGGAGACACTGGAGACACTGGAGATACCGGAGACACTGGAAACACTGGCAACACTGGTGATACAGGTAACACCGGAGATGAAATCAGCGATGACGATGAAGATAGTGATCTGGATGAAGAAAAACTTCCTTCTAAGAAAAAATCAGGGTGTTCTTTGATTGTAATTTGATAGTTTTATCAAAATTTCATAAATCAATATAAATCAATATAAATCAATATAAATCCAACGATTATTCCGAATCTTCAAGTACTTCGCGGAGTTTCAGTCCTAAAGATTTAGATGAAAACGGTTTCTGGATGAAACAGACGCCTTCGTCAAGCACGCCGTGATGTGCAATTACATTGGATGTATAGCCGGACATGAAGAGTCGTTTGATTCCGGGATATATGGAAAGTATGTTTTTCGCCAGCTCGCGACCATTCATTTCGGGCATAACAACATCAGTCATAAGCAGGTCGATGGAGCCGCTGTGTTCATTAGCCAGCCGGATTGCTTCGCCCGGGGTTTTGGCAACAATTACCTCATACCCCATTTCTTCAAGCATCATCATAACAAGGTTCAGGATATCGGGTTCGTCTTCCACCAGCAAAATGGTTTCGCTTCCGCGTTTATTCGGTTTTTCAGTTACCTTTTCAGTTGGAATGGGTGTGGCTGAGGAATGTTGTGGCAGATATATCTTGAATGTTGTGCCCTGGTTAGGCTCGCTGTAAACTTTTATAAAGCCGTTATTCTGTTTAACTGCGCCATATACCGAAGAAAGTCCAAGTCCGGTGCCTTTGCCGAGCTTCTTGGTGGTGAAGAACGGTTCAAAAAGATGGCTGATGACCTCCGGCTCCATTCCGCAGCCGTTGTCGCTTACTGCCAACATCACGAAATCTCCGGGTACAAATCCTAAGTTGACAGCGCAATAATCCTCATCAAAGGTAACTAGCTCAGTCTCAATAGTGATTTTACCCACGCCATCAATGGCATCGCGGGCGTTAACGCATAGATTCACAAGTATCTGATCAATTTGTGCAGGGTCAACCTTTACCTGTGCCAGGTTTTTCCCGGGCAACCATGACAGATCAACACCTTCTCCGATGAGTTGTCGAAGCATTTGTACCATTCCTTCAACAGTTTCGTTCAAATCAATGATTCTGGGTGCAATGGTTTGCTTACGGGCAAAAGTCAACAGTTGACGGGTCAGATTCGCTGACCGCTCAGCGGACTTGCGAATTTCCTCCAAATTTTTATAAATAGGCTGATCAGGGTTTGTTTTCATGAGAGCTATTTCTGTATGACCGAGAATCACGGTCAACATATTGTTGAAGTCGTGAGCTACTCCGCCTGCCAGTTGTCCAACAGACTCCATCTTTTGTGCCTGTAAGAATTGAGATTGGAGCTTTTCTTTTTCTTCTTCAGCCTCTATGCGGTCGGTGATGTCTATTGCCATTTCGAATCGCACATCGCGACCATCAGTCCATTTAATAATACGATCAGACAAAAGGTAGTGCCTATTCAAATTTGGATTGTAATATTCCCAGCGATAAACTTCTTCCGGATTTTCTAAAATTATCTGGTTTGTGCAGAATTCGCAGGGTGCATTGAAACCTTGAAATTGTTCGTAACATTTTTTTTCGGGAAAATCTTTGTCCAGCATCTTTTTTAAGAAACTGTTAACAAAAAGAACCTCATAAGTTGTCGGGTCAACAATATAAATTGATTCGTCAATACCGTTGAAAATTGAAAGAAGCTGCTCTCTTTCTTCCTTCAATAGTTTTTCCATCTGTTTGCTTTCGGTAGCGATGGAAATGATCCTCGAAAGGGACAAAAGTACTTCCACATCTTCCTGTTGCCAGTCTCTATGGTTGTCACAGTCGTCGAAGCCGAGGAAGCCGTAAAATTTCCCGTTGACAAAGAAAGGGACAACTAAGATCGATTTTATATCTTGGGAACTTAGTAACTCCCTTGTGGCTTCATCAGGAATATTCTCAATGTCGGGGTAGCAGATGATATCATTTCGGCGTAAGATTTCAAGCCACCAGGAAAAAACGCTTCCGGGGATGCCTTGCAGTTCTTCTTTTTGCGGTAATATTCCTTTTGCACACCACTCGTGGGTGTTATCCATGGTGTCCGTTGCTTCGTTGTACTTAAAAAAATAGGTTCGACTGACTCCGAGCCTTTCTCCAACCAATGATAGACAGCGATCGTAAAATTTTACCAGGTCATCTGCTGCAAGGGCAATTGTTGAGACTTCGTGCAACAGCTTATCGTACTCAAGCCTTCGGAGCATTGTTTCATTTGAGTGATTACGCAAAGCATCCTTTTGTATCAGTACGAGATCCATTTCAATGGTATCCCTTAATTGAGAGAGCAACTTTTTGTGCAAAGGAGAAAACGCTTTTTCTTTATTATCGAGTACACACAGTGTTCCAAAGGGACGATTGTCCGGAAAGTTTATCGGATATCCCAGATACGCAATCATTCCAAGTTTTATATCCGGATTTTTATTCCAGCGAGGATCGGCTGTTGCATCAGGAACTAACAGTTCCGATTGTGTTTTTATAACCGTTTCGCAGTACAAACCTGACCATTCCTCTCTGTCGCCGGCATGGTAGGGGTTTTTTTCTGTTTTGCTGGAGACAAGCACTTCCATAAATTCATCTTCGGTTTTCATGATCAATGCTGCAGGAACAGAAATGATTTCTGCGATTAAATCAGCTGTTTTCTGCCATTTTGCGATTAAATTGCTGTCAATATTCTCAAAGGTAACTAATTTTTCAGTCATTTTGCCCCCGACATACTTAAATTTAAGCCTTTATCAAGATACTGTATCAATGTTTCGCCGTCAATTTTTTAAAAATGTCATAAATCAATATAAATCCAA
>SLGQ01000248.1 GCA_007136595.1 Candidatus Sumerlaeota bacterium
ATATGATAAATCAGAGTTGAAGAAGGAATTTGAAAAGATCAGAAAAAATGAAGTATTTAAGCTTATATTTTCAAAAGTTAAAAAATATATGGCAGATCCGGAGCACTTTGTTTTCAGGTCAGAAGAAACGACCCTTCTTGAAGAGTTGCTCGGAATAGATCAAAAATATTTTCCGGAGCTCTGGATGATAGATACCATGTTGATCTGGAAGAAAAAAAGAACTATCATCAAGTACAGGGACAGGCTGGTAAAAAGCCTCAGTCAATGTGGAAAAAAGGGGGGGAGAATATATGTCGTTGCAAGCGGAACATCATATCATGCAGCTATGACAGGAAGCTATTTCTTCAACAACCTTTCGGAAGTTTCCATAATAACTGCAAATCCAGGCACATTCAGGTCAGGGTTCATAAACTCGCTTGATGACGGAGACATTGTGATCGGGGTGAGCCAAAGCGGAGAAACAAAAGACCTGGTTGATATTTTCAATGACATAAAATTGAAAAACATGAAGATAGACCTCGTTACTATAGTAAACAATGAAAATTCTACTCTGCCGCAGGAAAAAAGTGATTTTTATCTGCCGATAATGTGCGGTTCGGAAATAGCTGTTGCCGCAACAAAATCATTTATAAGTCAGATCGCCCTTTTTTATGTTCTTGCCGCAATGATAAGAAACAGCGAAGAAGATGTCATGGACAATCTGAGAAAGATCCGATACTTCATGGAGTTTACTCTCAACAACATTGATATTCCCGTGTCTGACACAGCGTATAAGCTTTTCATGAGATCATCCATGCATATACTTGGAACATCTTTAACAGGTCTGGCAAAGGAAGGGGCTCTGAAAATAAGGGAGGTTGTTTTAAACCACACCGAGGGATACGATTCAGCCGAATTCAAACACGGTCCCAACACAATACTTGGCAAAAACACTATTTTTTCACTGCATGATATGGAAGATCTGCTCGGTGGAATGATCGAAATGTTCGAGCAATTGTTCGATTCCGGATTTTTCAGCGATGAAAGTGACAAAGGAGAATCGGTAAAAAACTATCTTAACATGGCAAAAAACTTTAAATTCAGAAAGCTGGACGAAAAGTTTACCAGTCGCCCTTTCCTTGATAAAAAAGGGAACCAGGAAAGATTCAAAAAGGTTTATCAAATGTATTCTGAAAAGATAGATGTCGAAAACTTCTTTTCCAACTATCCTCTTGTATTTGTGTGTCCTCCCGATGAAAGAGACAGAAGAATAACGGTTTCTCAGATCAACACCCATAAAATAAGGGGAGCAGATATTGTGATGATCGCGGAAAACGATGAAGATCTAAAAGCGGCAGTTAACATAAGACCGGCATCAGACGGAAATTACTGGTCAAAATTCATAGAACTGCCAAGAACAGGGGATAAAAATATATTTGTTTTTCAAGCTGCAGTGGTTCTCCAGCTTCTTGCACTTAAAATGAGTGTTGCCAAAATGAAATATCTTAATAAAACAAAGGTTGATAATCATGGCGTTCACCCTGATGTTCCGAAAAATGTGAGCAAATCAATCACCGTTGACTGATAAAGTCAGGAGGATGGATGGCACCTTTCAAAAGATTAAGGCGATTAAGTGAGCTGGGATCAATTATTGCTAAATATGGTCTTGCCCCTTTTCTGCCGAAAATACTCGCCTCAATGTTTAAAATCGAAAATGTTGATCAAATTGAAAGAAACATCAAGGATCTTTCAATTGAGGAAAGAATCAGGCTTGCTTTTGAAGAAATGGGAACCACATTCATAAAATTGGGACAGCTTCTTTCATTGAGAGGAGACATAATTCCCATATCAATGGCAAAAGAGTTCCAGAAACTGCAGGATAATGTGGGAGCCAAACCGTTTGAGCATATAAAGCCTATAATTGAATCAGAACTTGATGTAAGCATAGAGGAAGTTTTTTCCGACTTTAATGATAAACCGATTGCCTCTGCATCAATCTCCCAGGTTTATTCAGCTAAACTGAAAAACGGCGGAAGAGATGTCGTTGTTAAAGTAAGAAAACCGGGCATTGTTAAAACCATTGAAGTAGATATGGAGATCATCCTTTGGGTTGCAGATATTCTGCATCGACATTCCAATCACTCAAAGCAGATAAATTTCAGGGGTATTGCAGAGGAATTTTTCTTTACCATGAGGGAGGAACTTGACCTGCTAATTGAAAAAACCAATACGCAGAAATTTATATCCAATTTTTCAGGAGAAGAATGGAGCTGGCTGAAATTCCCTGAGATGATCGATGATTACTGTACAGGCAAAGTGCTTGTAATGGAAAAACTTTCAGGATACAAACTTTATGAACTAAACGAGCTGGATCCGGTAAAAAAAGCGGAGATCAAAATAAAGGAAATATCTGACAAGGGGAGCAGACTACTTTTAAAAATGATACTCCATGATGGTTTTTTCCATGCCGATCTTCATGCAGGCAACATTTTTTTTCTTGAAGGTGGCAACATATCTATAATTGATTGTGGAATGTGCAGCAAAATAGACAGGTACCTTAAAGACAGGATCGCAGATATGTTCATTGCTTTTGCTTCCAGAGATTATGAAAAACTGGCAACTGTTTATATTGATATGAGCGAAAGTGGAAGTGTCAGCAACAAAAAAGAATTTGTAAGAGATATCAGAAAGATAGTTGAGTCACTTCCTGAAAATATCTCAGGAGTCAACACTGCTGAATTAATTCAGAGAATTTCAACGCTTCTTTTTAAGCACAAGCTGAAATTTCCCCGGGAACTTACACAGCTTTTCAGGAGTCTTACAATGCTTGAAGGTCTGTGCAGAGAACTTGACCCTGATTTTGAATTCTTCTCTGTTGCTGAAAGGTTGTCAAATGAACTGATAATTCATAGATACAGTCCTGAAAGAGTGGCGGCAGAACTTTTTTCTCTTTTAATGAAACTGATTGATACGACAAAAACTTTACCCGGCAACATATCTGACATTATTGACAAAATAGAAGACGGCACTTTACAACACAGGTTTCTGGTACTTTTCAGGAAATCGGAAAGAGCCTTTTTTTCAAAAATGGTGAGCAGATTTTGCAGTGCTTTTATGCTTGCCGGATCATTGATAGCATTCGGATCGATGAAGGAACCACCTTACTGTTACATAGTCTGGACAGTGTTCTTCCTCTCGCTGTTCACATTTCTTTTGACATTTAAAAAAGGGAAAGAAGATGACAATGAATAACGCCACCATACGGGAACATCTAGAGGAGATCGAAAAAAACAGTCTTTCTCCGTCAGCCTGTCTAAGTTGTGAAAGCAAAGGGAGAAAAAAACCTGAACCGCTTTGCAGCATACGACCGGTGTTCCAGCATGACAGAGACAGGATAATCCACTCAAACGCTTTCAGGAGACTTGCCGATAAAACACAAGTTTTTTTATCTCCCAAAGGGGGGCACTATAGCAACAGGCTTACCCACACTCTTGAAGTTACTCAGATAGCAAGAACAGTGGCAAAAGCTCTCCTTTTAAATGAAAACTTAACTGAAGCAATTGCTTTGGGACACGATCTGGGACATACTCCTTTCGGGCATGCAGGAGAAAGAGCTTTAAATGAAATATTGAAAGGAGGGTTCCGCCATGAAAAACAAAGTCTCCGGGTTGTTGATATTCTTTCAAGAAACGGGGAAGGGCTTAACCTTACTTATGAGGTGAGAAACGGGATACTGACACACTCTAAAGGCAAAGGACCTTTGATAAAGAAAGAGGGTGCTCCTGCTACACTTGAGGGGCAAATTGTGAGGCTGGCTGATATTGTTGCCTATTTGAACCATGATATTGATGATGCGTTAAGAGGCGGTTTTCTGAAAATAAATAATGTTCCACATGTTAAAGAGCTGGGAGAAAAAGGTTCGCAAAGGATAAATGCAATGGTCAATGATCTGATATCTGAAAGCTTTCTCTCCATAAAATCAGGAGATAAACTTATAAGATTTTCCGATCAAATGACAGATAAAATTTATGCGATCAGGGAGTTCATGTTCGGAGAAGTTTATGAATCACCTGAAATAATTGCAGAATTTGAGAAGTCTGAGAAAATTATCATATCACTGTTCCAATATTTCAGAAAAAATTATGACCATCTGAAAGATTTTTACAGTCCGTTCATTTCAGATGATCCTGAGGTGAACATTACAGATTTTACTGCATCTTTAACTGATTCCTATGCAATATATCTTTACACTCGACTTTTTGTTCCAGAAAGACTTAAATATCCGGGTTTCAGACATGATGAATAAAGTTCTTGCTGTCGCTTTTATCTTTTCCCTTATGCTTAATATATACCTTTACAGGAAAGGGGATGAGAACAATTTGGATGAAGAAGGATCAAGTCGTTATGTTTATGCGGAAAATATAACATCCATCGACAATGCCATTACGCCACATATTTATTTTCCGAGGTATAGAGGTTATTCCATTACGGGTGAAATCACTGAGTTTCTCGACTTTAATCTCAGAGGCACCATAATTTCATCTGTAAAAAACAAGTATGATATCGATGTTTCAACTGATCTTGTTAGAAATATTCAGGAAATAGTCTATTTTTTTAATGATTTCAGATTGGCTTTTAATGAAGGGGACAGAGTATCTCTTTTTTACAGGTTGAGTGATCAGAAAATAGTTTATCTTAGATTTGAAAACAGCAGAAGAAGGTCTGTGCACGAAACTTTTCTTTTCAATGTAAAAGGGGAAGAAAAATATGTAACTTCAGATGGAGCGGTATTGCAACCTTGTATCACGAACGGTCCTTTTAAGGCTTGTCCGCAAATAAGGTTCTCTTCAAAACAAGGTTCCCTCATCCCGGTGTTTGAAACAGGTCAGTACAGCGAAGCAACACTTCCTTTTATGGCGAAAATAACTTCGGTGTCAAACAACTCGTTAACCGGAGGAACCATCGAATTGACATACAGCAATCATCTGGTAAGAGCTGTTTTTGAAGGACTTAGTGAAATAAACACCGGACTTCAAAAAGATAGGATATATAAACAGGGAGCATATCTTGGCAGAAGCGGATATCCGTTGCCGGGTGGCAGAAAAGGGATCGTTTATTATCTCAGAAGAAGGGATAATTCGGTTATGTCACCGTTTTCTTTTCATCATACTGAAAAAAGCTATGTTCCTGAAAACAGGTTGGACAACCTTAACATAGCATCAAACTTCTATGTAAGATGGCTACAGAATGGTATTGATTTTGAAAGACTGTATTACTGAAAGAGGTGAAAAATGAAGAAAAAAGTG
The DNA here is from genome assembly GCA_007136595.1 of Candidatus Sumerlaeota bacterium. GTDB lineage: Bacteria > UBP6 > UBA1177 > UBA1177 > UBA1177 > SLGQ01. The sequence goes on from SLGQ01000248.1 coordinate 5,286, forward strand.
CTTTTTACATCAAAGTTGCCGGGCGATGACTTTAAAAATCTCTTACAAAATGAAAAATATGAAGTGACCATACTGGCGGACAGAGAACGGGATACTTTGTGCCGGACGGTCAAATCTTTCGATCCCGATGCAATAGTTTCTCTTCTTTCAGATAAAATTGACAAAGAACTGATAGATATTGCACCTTCGTTGAAAGTTGTTTCCAACTATGCGGTGGGCTACAATAACATTGATGTTCCATACTGTTCAGAAAAGGGGATAATAGTAACCAATACCCCCGGAGTTCTTACCGATGCGACAGCAGATATAGCATTTATGCTGATATTAATGGTTTCCAGAAGAGCGGGAGAATCTGAAAGATTTACAAGGAACGGATATTTTAAAGAATGGATGCCGGAATTGTTAGTTGGAAAATCTTTGCAAAATAAAACTCTCGGTATAGTTGGACTGGGAAGAATAGGTTATGCAACGGCAAAAAGAGCAGAGGCTTTCGGTATGAATATTATCTATCATAATAGAAAAAGAGTGGGTGCAGAAAAAGAAAGCATGATAAATGCCCGTTTTGTCTCACTGAACGATCTCCTGACAGAAAGTGATGTAATATCTCTTCATATTCCATATATGCCGGAAGTGCATCATTTGATCGGAGAAAAAGAGTTAAAAATGATGAAAAAGAGTACAATACTTGTAAATACAGCAAGAGGTCCTCTTGTTCACGAAAAAGCTTTGGCTGAAGCTTTGTCCCAAAAAACCATATATGGTGCCGGGCTTGATGTTTATGAGTTTGAGCCTGAAATCGAAGAAGGATTGAAAAGCCTTGAAAACATTGTGCTTCTTCCGCACATAGGAAGTGCCACCGAAGAAACGAGATATCAGATGGCAAAGATGGTCATCAACGATTTAATGCTTGTCCTTGGAGAAAAAGAGCCTGTTAATTTTGTTAACAGATAATATATTTTCCATTATTTTAAAGAAATTTCACTGATACTCTTGCAAAAAACTGTCATAAATAGTACAATCCGCAGACTGGGAACGGAATAGTTTGTTTAAAAGTTTTTGAAAAATACGGGGCGGCAAGTGAAAAGAAAAAAAAATGGCTGTTTGAAAGTTTTTATTGCAGTTGTTCTATTGTTCCGGCTTATGCCGATATATGGTTTTGACCAGTATTTCGATGAGCCTGAAGATGAATTTTTCGATGAGCCTGAAGATGAGTTCTTAGACGAACCTGAAGATGCATTCTTAGATGAACCTGAAGATGAATTTCTAGATGAACCTGAAGATGCGTTCAGAGATGATCCTGTCGATGACTTCAGGGATGATTTCAGAGATGATCCTCCCCCTGCTTTCATACAAGATGATTTTTCTCCCGGGTCTGATGACTTTGTCATGGAGAAAAGAGAAGGGCGGCAAACCCACAGATACAGGGAGCCGGACATAGGAAGAGTTTTGATACCCACTTATCTTTATCAGGAAAACAGCGTACAATCCAGGAAAGTTTTTGAGTTGTACAGAAATGATCAGGTAGTTGTTATTTCAGAAAATGCCGGCTGGTATCAAGTTGAATTCCTCGGCAGAGAAGGTTGGGTTCCAATGAGCGATGTCCGACTGGAAAAATGGCACTCATACAAAGTTTTCTTTGAATTGGGCGGAGGAGCCGGTTCCGGTGGTGGCGACATAAAAAACTTTAATGTTCTTGGCAACTATTTCGTTAGACTCAATGTTTCAATATTGCAGGACCTTGTTATCGGTGCTGAAGGCAAAGGGATCTCTTTTGATGCCGGAGCACTTTATACAGGTGGAGGATTGGTGTTGAGATATTACATACATGGACTTAGAACTAAAAAGTCAAGAAGTGCTCTCACTTTATCCGGAGGATATATCGGAGGATTTGAAAAACCCGGCAGCTCTTATGAGTTCCAAGCCGGAGAAGCACAGTACAAAGTGTTCGGCGGACCATATTTCGGAGCATCTCTGGACTATTTTTTCCGTGTATGGGAACATTTTGCTTTGGGGATCGGAGGACATTTTAACTATGTTTCTCTTTACGGCAAAACTGAAACAGCAGATCTGAATAAAAGTTTTGTGCAGGGTGGTGCCCATTTAAGTTTTATTTTTAATGTGTTGAGGTGATAATAAAATGAAAGGACTGCGAACCTGGAAAATTTGCTTGATCATGGCAGTTATGCTGCTGCTTTTCTCTTCATGTATGCCGGAAGAAAGCTTTCTTGATATCGAGTGCAGCACATTCAATGACTGTGAGATAGGGGAGAGGTGCTACAAAGCAAAATGTCTTAACAACCTTATGGAACCTAAAAATCCTCTTGATGAGAGAGAAGAGTTTGCCGGAATAGAGTACATTACAAACAAAATTTTTTATCATGGAAGAGTGAGTGTTCCTGACAACTATATTCTCCCTTACAGATATATGAGGGTGCGATACGGAAAAGACAGACTGCTTCAAAATGTTGATGAAGTTAACGGAACTTTCTGGGTCAGGATCAATGCCGTTGGAACAACTCTTCTTGTTCTTGAAACAAACTATGAAGATGAATCTAAAAATGTCCCTCTGATGCTGACGGTTTTTCCTTCAAACGGTGAAAACTATTTTAAAAGGAAAAACATCGAGTTCAGTGTGAGAGAAACTGCTGTTGCCCTCATATTTCTTCAGCCCGGACTTGCAACGACAACAAATCCTCTTTATAATGCGGCACTCCTTGAAATGATCAGAGGACTTGAGTCAACAAAAACTCTTATAAGAATTTTAAGAGATAAAATGACAACCATGACACCCAGCATTGTTCTTTCAGGGGATATAGACATACAGAATGCGATAGCTTCGGCAATCAATGAACTTTACTTCGGAAAGCAGGAAACATCAGGTTTGATGCCTACACCCGTTCCTATGACAGGACTTGTTGTAACAGAGGATGATCATACTGAAAATTTTCACAACTCTGTTTTGAGGGAGTTTCCCAAAGAGCCGAGGGAAGATGAAGTAGACGGAGTTTTTGTAAAATATTTCAATGAAGCGGGTCCCGCCGTAAAAGCATACAACACAAGACCCCGGTGGGTTTATTTTTATGTTGATGATATGCCCAGGGAATCAATGATACCGGGAGAACCTGACTATGACGGTATTGACCCTGATGCTCTCCCTTCTTTTATTGTTCCGCCGAAATACTATGTTTCGCCGACCATCAGACATAAAGTTCAAAGATTTATTGTTGATAACGATGAATATCTGACCGAAACCCTTATTGTGGAAGGGCAGCCAAACAGGTTGTCGTCAGAAATAGCGACTTTTTTCGACTATGTTCCTGAAACTGAAAAAACATCTTTGAGGTTTAAGGGAAGAGATATTCAGGAAGGACTTCTTGTGAGTTATTTCCCGGCTCCGGGCAGTGCCGAACTGGAAGACAGATCGCTTGATCCGTTATGGGCATCTTACTTTACTCAAATAATGCTTCCTCTCATAATGATATCGAGCGATGTCAATGATAATTTTCTTAGAGTCCTTTTAAATTATGACCGTGTTGTAAACAAAGGAATGCGTCAACATCCGGTTTTTGTGATCACTGAAGGGATAAGAAAAAGAGGGATAGGGCTGAGAGTTAACGATTTTATGAGAACAAGAAAAAACTATTTAAATACTCCGATGTACAAACGGGATCTTTATGTCAATGTAATGAATGTCCTTTTAAGTTCTTTTTCAGCCGAAACAAGAAGTAGCAGAGCTTTTCTTGAAGATATTGAAAAACTTACCGAAAGCAGAGCCTATGTTGATCAGTTAATGGAGGTATCAAATCTGATATTCAGGCAGATGTTCCCTGTCGATATTGTTAACAGGTTTGAAGGTATGGACACTCCGATAATTGAATTCACTGATGAAATATTCAATTTCGAGGGCAGGGGTGAAGATATTTATTATTTTAATGAAACTGCAAAAGAAGATGATAACGGTGATGATCCCGACGACGATATTTATATAGAACCTTTTCCGACAGATGAATTTGTATGTGCACAGGAAAGATGTCTCTGCTCTGCAGCAGGAGGTTTTGATACATCTTCATTCCAGATACAGGATACTCCCGGTTGCATGTTGTTTGTCCCTGCAGCAAACAGAGCATTTTTGATGGGATCCAACACAAAGGAAGCTTTTCCGATGGAGGGACCTCCGCACTGGGTAACTGTTCATGAAAATTTTCTCATAGATAAATATGAAGTCACTGTTGCTCAATACAAAAGGTTCCTTAATGACCCCGACAATCATCACTGGTTGCCTGAAAACGCGATCGAACCGGATGATGATCACGGTATGGAAAAGTGCTGGGGCAATGATAAATACCTTGAAGAATGGTTCCATGAATACAGCAAAAACAAATATATAGAGAGTCCAAGGAACGACAGAATGCCTGTAACAAGTGTCTGCTGGTATGCGGCAAAAGCATACTGCGAATGGGCCGGGAAAAGACTTCCGACAGAAATTGAATGGGAATATGCTGCAAAAGCAAGTGATGACTGTGTCTGTCTAGATATGGACTCGGATTGCAAAGAATCAGGCAGAAGGTGTCCTGAAATGCCATGGGGAACAAGTTTCTGGGACAGTATGTATCTTCCGTACAGGGCTAATTACAGAAACAGTAACGACCCTTTTGAGCCGAGCCGTCTTTTAAAAGAAAATGTCGATGCAGATACTCTGGCTATTTTATTCCCTGAACCTCATGTAACACCTGTAGGTTTTTTCAACGGTTCAAAATACGATGCATTTACAACAAGAGATGGAAGAAGCCCCAGTGGAGTTTATGATATGGCAGGGAATGCTGAAGAATGGGTTGGAACAAGATTCTTTTACTATTCCGATCTTTTTGAAGGGGGCTTTCCTATTCCTGTAGGAGATCAGAGATCTGTCAGAGGCGGAAGCTGGAAAACATCGAGAAGACTTATAAGAACTACTTTCAGAAGGGGAGTTAATCCTCAATACAATTCTAACTCCATAGGTTTCAGATGTGCAATGGATGTAGAATGATGTGTAATATTATTAGAGCGAACAAGAGGATATCATGAAGTTTTTAAAGTTTCTTTTTTTCATTTCTTTTTTACTGATCATTTCAGGACAAATAGAGGGGCAGATCGTAAGAGAAGGAGATGAATGGCGGGTTTATGATGAGCAGTATTCCGAGGAGATCCATTTTGAATACAGGGATGTTTTAATACCATATACAAAGTGGGGTACCGGAGACTGGATGCCCGGCTGTTCCGGACTTATCCCCGTAAGCATAAAGCTTAATCTTGAATATGGTGCCGAAATGGGTGCTGAAATGAAAGGAAGAGCTTTGGCAAAATGGCCCGAAGCTGTCAAAGTTTATTGGGAGGGAACTCCCGAAAGCGGAAAGGCTGATATGTGGTATGGGATCACAATGGAAGCTTTGTGGAAAAACTGCTTTACCGGTACTGAAAGACCTCTCAGCGAATGGCTTAACTTTGACCTAAGCTTTCAGGACAACAAGGTTTTTCAGCCGTTTCTCCTTGACGGCAATGTTGACAATCCCGTTTCAATGGAAGACAGCATTGACCACTTTGACCTTTATGAAGGAACACTTGCCGATATGGTTGGTGGAGGATGCGGTTTGAGTATCCCGTTCATCGGCGATATTTGCAGCCTTATTCACTTTAAATTTGAACTTGACGGAAAAATGTATGTTGAAATTTTCGGGAGCAGGATAGCTCTTGATGAAAAACAGCAGCGAAGCATTTATTCCGATGATCAGTATATACTTGTCGAACCGCCTGTCCTTGGTACAATGTTGGAAATTCCTGTGCACTATGAAAGCAGAGTATATCAGGAAACCTTGATAATTATTACCATTACTATCAGGATAAGGATACTGGAACTTGAATTCCCGATTCCTATTGAAATACCAATTTATAATGCAGATAAAATATGGAGATACAATTCCCAGTCAGTATCATTTAACTTTCCTTCTATTTTTATAGAAAACAGAATGAAATCTTTTGCGGAAACTGTTCCCGGTGATGAAGATTACTGGGAGTTTGAAGTTCAAAATATCGGATCCAGAGAGCTTACTGCAAAAGTAGTTTCAGATGACCCTAACTTTATTGTTCTTCCGGACACAATAAATTTAGATCCCGGGGGATCAACAACTTTAACTGTTTTCTTCAAACCATACAGCACCGGACAAAAACGGGGAACTATAAAGTTTTATAGCAATGATCCGGTTGAACCCTACACTACCGTTGCATTGTTCGGTTACAGCAGTGAAACTCAAACTCAGTGGTCAAGAGTGATCGACGGAGAAGAGCCGAGATGGGAGCTTGAAAAAAGAGAAGGAGGGTGCTCCATTACTTTGATAGGGGGTGAGAAATGATGAAACTTTTCTCTTTTGTCATGTCCAGCCTTTTTATCCTTCTTTCATTTGTATCTTCATGCCAGCAGGCTGAAGATGTTATGTATCAAAAATACGGAGAAGATTTTGACAACAAAGGAGGCATATATGAAGGTGTAGGCAATGTTGTCGTCCATATTCCGGAAAATTCTCTTCCGGAAGATATAGAAAAGGTGACAATTACTATATTTGCCTTAGACACTCCGCCTCTTACAAATGCATCAATGCCTGTTACAAATACTTTTTCGATTTCTCCTGCAGCCATTGAGTTTCAAAGGGATTTAACGGTGGTAATTCCTTATGATGAAGAAGAATTTCCTAATTTACTGAGCGAACTTGACATAAAACCTTATTTTTCACTTGACAGACAAACCTTTGAACTTATCCCCCCGGACAGATATGAACTTGATGTTGAAAACAACATCGTAAAGATTTTGACAAAATATCTTGGCAACTTTCACCTTGGATTTCCCAAAGAGCTGGTTTCCCAGGAAAACCTTGAGTCAGAAGGAATTGCAGAAATGGTTCTTATTCCCCAGGGAGTTTTTGATTTTGGAGCTCCTGAAGGGACAAGGACGGAAGTTCCGGAAGATGAGGAAGGTTTAAAAGAATCCGAAGGTTTTAACAAAGTTTTTCTTTCATCATATTACATAGATAAATATGAGGTTACAAACCAGCAGTACCAGTTGTGTCAGGAAGCCGGAGTATGTACTGAACCTCACAGCATAACTTCGGTTCTTTACAACAACTATTATTACAACCCGATATATGCCGGATTCCCGGTTATCTGGGTAACATGGAATCAGGCTTCCACATTTTGTCAGTGGGCAGGCAAGAGACTTCCTACTGAAGCCGAGTGGGAAAAAGCTGCAAGAGGTGAAAATTTCAGGAAATATCCATGGGGAGATGAATCGCCTTCAGATAACATTGAAGCTACCGTAGCTAACCACTCCGCTCTTTTTGGAGATGTTACCAATGCTGCCTGGGGTGATGACGGTGTTTCCCCTTACGGTGTTTACAACATGGCTGGAAATGTTGCAGAGTGGACAGCTACATGGCACAATATTGATACCTATTATAAAAAACACACCGATGGAGGAGTTATTGAAAACCCGAGAGGTCCCGCAGATTCTCCGACAATGGAAAAAGTAATTAAGGGGGGAAGCTGGGTTTCTCTTGAAAATGAAGTGACAACTTACCATAGGGACAAAGCTTTCCCTAATTACAGATATTACAATTTAGGTTTCAGATGTGTGTTGCCGGTTGATAATTAATAGACCAGGAGATATAAAATGAGACAAAACGGTGTTAAACACCTTTTTTTAACGGTGCTTTTAGTTCTGATGATAATGTTCACCGGATGTTCAGGCTCCGATAATCCCACTAACGGGAATGGAGAAGATCCCGATTCCGACACACAATTTCCAGACAGTGAAGCTCCGGATAAAAGCGGTGGCGGCATAATAAAAGACTGCAACTATTCCAGTACTGATAACAGGCTGACCCCCAAAAGTGACGGAATACAATTTTCAGGACATGTTTTTGGAGAAAAATCTCTTACAAGGTTCATATACATCATGAACAGATGTTATAACTGTGATGGAAGTTCTCCCCTTGTAATATCAGACATTTCAATCGTTGATGAAAACGGCAATCCTGATCCCGGTGATTTTACTCTGGAAATAAACCCTCTTGAAGATGGTCCCGTTAACTTGCAAAATGATGAGGAGATCGGAATAGGGGTATCTATTTTCGGTAACACTTGGGATCAACATGTACGGTACTTAAGGATCCGGAGCAATGACAAATGCCGTCCCAGATTTGATATAAAGCTTTCAGGGCAGGCAAAACCTACGGGAATGATAGTTGTTAAAACTATTGATGACGATGATCCTGATGATGAAATTATGGTTTTTGGAGATGTAATAGAAGAAGAAATCCACAGATTGAAAGTAGAAAATATCGGGACTGCGAGTCTATCGATCTTTTCTTTGTCTGTAACCTCAGGAAGATCTAACAGTTCAAATGAGCCGGGATTCTTTATAAGTGAATCTCCTGCTCCGGGAGTAACTATTCCTCCTCAGGGTGAACTTGAAATAAAAATAGGGTGCCGTAATGACAAAGAGTACCCTGTTCCCCTTACAGGAGAATTGTTGATACTTAACAGTGATCCTACTCATTACGGAGCAAACACTGAAAAGCGGATAACCTTAAGGTGCGGGCCCAATGTTACATCTGCTCCCGAAGCTGTCCTTGAATGTGAGCCTGAAAAGGTGTCGGTTCTTCAGTGGGCGGTTCTTGATGGAAGCAAAAGTGTTGACAGCGATGGGAATCAAGCCACAGATATGAGATATTTGTGGTCATTCAGGTCAACCCCCGGAGGAATAAACCTTGATATAGTTGATGATCTTAATAGAGCAGGGAATCCTCTGAACAACGATCCCTCCAACAGGATATCAAGAGCAGCTTTTCAATCAAGAATGAAGGGGGAGTATATTGTAAGGCTTGTGGTGATAGACAATAGAAATGTTTACAGCACTCCTGCAGAATGTACAGTTGAAGCAATATCTGATGATGATCTTATGGTTAAGCTTTTCTGGACAAATAAAAATGCAGACCTTGATCTCCATCTTATCGCACCGGGCGGAACATACGGCTGCCCTGAAACAAGCTGTTATTTCTGGAACTGTTCTCCGCAGTATGATGGGCAGAGACCTGACTGGGGTGAACAGGGAGATACCAAGGACGATCCTTTCCTCGATGTTGACAACACAACGGGGCTTGGTCCTGAAACAATTTATATAAATAAACCTGCTAACGGTATATACAGAGTTGTTGTCCATGCTTATGATCTGTCACATGGTCCAAGCACGGCAATAGTTAAAGCTTATGCTCATTCTGACGAGGTAATGTCTAAACAATTGCTTATGAACAAAACAAACACCTGCTGGGAAGTTTATACAATTGAAGTGACAGATGGTGACGGAGAAAAGAAAAACCTTGTATATAAGGCGGTTGAACCTGCTGTTGCCTATGATTGTGAAAGACCTCAACAACACTGAAATCTTTGAAGAAAAATCTTAAGGAGTACTGAATGACACTTGTTGAATCAATAATTCTCGGTATAATTCAAGGGCTTACTGAATTTCTTCCGGTAAGTTCATCAGGCCACCTTGTCCTTTTTCAACATATAATGGGACACAAGGAGGTTCCGTTGCTGTTCGATGTTCTTCTCCATGTCGCTTCGCTCATTGCAATTTTAATATTTTTCAGAAAAAAACTTTTTGCTCTTGCTGAAGGTGTTGTCATTAAAAAAGATGATACCTCGATAAGAGAAGTAATAATGTTGGCGATAGGTACGGCAGTTACAGTTGCAATGGTGATTTTTGTAAAACCTGTCCTGATGCATATAAGAGAGCATCCGAAAGTTCTCGGGTTCACCTTTCTTTTTACTGCGGCTATACTTGTTGTTGCCAACTATCTTATGAAAAAGATAAGGGCCGACAAATCGGTATCAGTCAAAGATGCCCTTTTTATCGGGTTTTTTCAGGGGCTTGCCATCCTTCCCGGCATTTCAAGGTCAGGTTCTACAATTGCTGCTGCACTTTTCAAAAAAATCCCCGGAGAAAAAGCAGTAGAGTTCTCTTTTCTCCTTGCGATCCCTGCGATAGGGGGGGCAATGGTTCTTGAAGCATTCAAGGGTGAATGGGGTTCAATAGAGTTCTTCCCCACATTGGCAGGTTGTATCGCCTCCTTTGTTGCAAGTTTGTTTGCACTGAAACTTCTTGTGATGATGGTGAAAAAAACCATTCTTTTCCCTTTTTCCATTTACCTTTTCTTTCTTTCATTGTCGATTTTCATTTTCAGATAATTTTAAGAATGCAAAACTTGACTACTCATGACACTTTTTCTATACTTTGCGAAAGATGATGAGGAGGTACCGGATGTTCATAAAGATTTTAACAGCCCTGACAACGATATTTATATTTGCTTCAATTTCTGCGGCAGAGGTAACAGATGTTGCCAGTTCATTTGACTATAAAAATCCTTTTGATTTCAATCTTGATGTTCAGTTTATTTCAACCCAGCATTTCGGTTCAAT
>SLGQ01000077.1 GCA_007136595.1 Candidatus Sumerlaeota bacterium
TATTTCATCTCCGACAAACTTATCAACCGTTCCGTCAAGTTCATTTACTGATTCAACCATTTCTCCAAGAAAAGAACTGACCGTTTTTGATACATCTTCGGGTGATAAATTTTCACTCATTGCCGTAAAACCCCTTAGATCTGCAAACAGTATGGTGACATTTGCTCTGGAAGGTTTCATTATTTCATCATCCTGCAAAAATTGCAGCTGTTCGATTATTTTTTGCGGCAGATAACGGGAAAAAGTTTTTTCAAGCCACTTTATTCTTGTTGTTTCCTGAATTGAAATTTGTATTTTATCGCCTGCTTTAAAACCGGTAATGCGGAGAATTATCGGTCCTGCAGGTCTATCCTGTCGAGGGTTCGGCAGACGGCTGATTGGAAAATCATGGAATGAGGGTTCAATTGTAAGAGCTCCGTCACCATCTTTCACCATATCTATCAAAGACGAAAGAGTTCCTTCTGCACCCGGAAGTTTATCCCAGTTGAGCAGAGGTCTTCCAAGTGTTGCTTTTCTATCTTCCATTGCAAGAAGTTTTCCCATTGGTCCGTTAACATAAGATAAAAGTCCGTTGTCTGAAACAAGCAGCACCATCTCTTCAATGCCTGCAACAGTCATACTCGCCCCTTTTTTAGTATCACTCCGTACAATGTTTCCTGCAAAAATTGTTTTTCCACCGCCAAATTTTAACCGCTCATTTTCCTCTTCAAGCTCCGATATCCGTTTTTTTAAACTTTCAATCTCACTCATTGAGCTCCCTCCGGTCCCTCAATTAAATTATATTCATCGAATTCTTCTCTGGTCATCGGTCTTAACTGAAATCCATCCAGTTTCAGACCACTCATTTTTTCTGCTTGTGCAACAACTGTCTGAGGATTCTGTTTCCAAAGATCATGGTAAAAAGGAAGTATCTGAATATCGGTACCGTTGTTGATCACAAAATGTTTGCCGTCAGCAGAAAAAGATGCCACAGTTGCTGCACCGCTAAGAAATAAAGTCAAAATTTCTTTTCCTGTATTTAACTCCCATATCCTTGCTGTTTTATCATCACTTGCTGAAAGAACATATTGCCCGTCCGGTGATACCGCAACTCTGTTCACCCATGCACTATGCCGGTTATAAACCAAAATTTCTTTGCCGCTGATATTCCACACTCTGACAGTGCAATCTTTTGAGGAAGATACAATATATTTTGAGTCAAGTGTAACAGCTATGCCGCTTACTATGGATGTGTGTCCTGTGAGATCATGAACAAGTACCCCCGAAACAGCATCAAAAACACGCACATGACCATCCATTGAACCTGTGACGATCCATTTCCCGTCAGCACTCCACTCCATCCACCAGCAATATCCGCCCGAATCAAATTCTTTCAACAGATTTCCTTTTAAATCCCATAAACGGACAAATGGCTCAAAGCCGGCTGAAGCAATGGTATTCCCATCAGGAGACCAAGCTGTTGAACGAATATGTTTGCTTAGAGACCATGTTGCTGTCAATTTGCGCTGCTCAATATTCCATATTTCAATGATACCTGAAAAAGTGCCGAATGAGAGGTGTCTGCCGTCAGGAGAAACAGAGACCTTCCATATTTTCTCTTTGCCTGATGAAAGCAGAGCTGTCTCGCATCTTCCGGCAACATCCCAAAGGCGGACAGTTTCATCCCATGAACCGCTTACAAGTGTCTTTCCGTCAGGAGTTAAAAAAGATGATAAGAGCTCACTTGAATGTCCCCGCATAGTCACTGCTTCAGGCATCGTTTTAAAAGACCACACCATCACCTCTCCCGATTCAAGTGCAAGTGCAACAACTGAGCCATCTGGAGAAAGGGAAATATATCTCACATAACCTGAAAGTATATCAAGATTGCCTAAAATGTTTTTTCCTTCTATATCCCAAAGCCTTACAAATCCGTCATCTGTTACAAATGCCTGATCTCCGCTTTCTGTCAATACAACATCCCACTGATCGGGAAATTTTCCTTTCATGGTTGCAAAAAGGGTGAAATTGTCCATAAGCCAGATATTTGTGGTACCATCCGAGCCTGCAATTCCAAGAAATCTACCGTCAGAGGAAAAAAATGGCTTTCTCGGGTGTGTTTTTTCATCAGAAAGTCTGGCAACAATGGTCATTGAGCAAAGGTCAAAAACAAGAAGTTCTTTTAAAACAGGAAATGCCAACAGGTTGCCATCTTTCGAAAATGCGGCTTTACCGTTAATTTTTATTTGTGCAGAACTAATAAAATAATGTTCCGCCAAACCGGAGCCATCGGCACTCATTTTTGCTATATTACCGACAGAATCAACAGAAATTATTTGCATTCCGTCAAATGAAAAACTGACTCCGGCAACAGGTTTAGTGTGTGCTTCAAAGATATGTCGTACTGTTCCGTCATGCCATAAATACACTTTTCCGTCATCGCATCCTGAAATAAGTTTTGTGCTGTCGGAAGACCAGCAAATCACATTAACTTCCCCTGTGTGCCCTCCAAGAACCTTTTTTTGACCGGGATCAAGATGAAATATAGCCACAGTTCCATCAGCACCGGCTGTAGCAAGCATTCGACCATCCGGGCTGAAAGAAATATCGTTTATTTGAGAAGTATGCCCTTTAAAACTACCTCTGAAAAAGAATCTGTTATGGACGATAGATTGAAAAAGACTTGACTGTATAAGCGAGATTGCTGTTTCCGCTTCAAATGTTTTAAAATAAGATCCTTCAGGAAAACGGTTGGGACTAAGCGGATTGTATGGAGTCATCCTTAATGCCTCCGCAGCAAAAACTCTTGCTTTTATATATTCTCCCTGGCTGTTAAGTGCACTTGCTTTTTCTGCAAGAGACAGAGCTAAATTTCCTTTGGCAATTCGTGACTCTTCTTCGGCTTTGATGCATGCATCTTGAGCAATTTGCTCCATTTTTTTTGCTGTGATCTTAGCCTTTCTTTCTTTCATATATGAAAATGAAACCAGCACCAAAGCTATTCCCACTACGACAACAATAATTGCTGTTGAAACAATTGTCATTGTCATTGCAAGAACAGCTATTACAATAAAAAAGGAAATTACCGCAACTTTATTTTTTACTGCAAACCTCTTTGTCAACTCCCAGCTTGAATATTCATAAGCACCAACTCTTCCACCTGCCATATATAACTCAACATCTTCTGCAAGTGTAAGGGCTGAGCCGTATCTTTCACTTTTTTTCTTCTTCAATGCTTTTTCAGCTATAGCAATAAGTTCTTTAGGTGCAGATTTTTCTATAGATTCTATTTTATCAGGCGTTTCGTCAAGAACTTTGGCAACTATTTCCATTGCCATCACTCCCTGATAAGGTGCTCTGCCTGTCAATATTTCATAAAGGACTGCTCCAAGTGAATAGTTATCACTTGTCTCATCTATTTCATCTATTTCGCCAAGTGCCTGTTCAGGCGGCATGTAAGCAGGGGTGCCCATCGCATGACCTGCAACTGTAACTCCTGCCGCAAGATTCTTCAGTGCTTCAAGTCCTTTTTCAAGTTTCTGTGCTCCGTCATCTTTTTCACCTTTTATTTTGGCAAGCCCCCAGTCAAGAACTACTGTTTCGCCAAATTCTCCTATCATTACATTTTCAGGTTTTATGTCGCGGTGGATAACTCCCCTGCTGTGAGCATAAGCAACGGCATTGCAAAGATCATGAAAGTGGGGGAGAAGTTTCAACCTCTCATGAAGTGTTTTGCAATCTTTAATTGCCTGGGAAAGATTCTTTCCCTTCACAAGGCGCATTGTGTAGTAAAGTGTTCCGTCACATCTCTTCCCTATCTCATAAACTGGAACAATGCCCGGATGTTCAAGCTGACCTGTTACTCTCGCTTCTTTTAAAAACCTGATGTTAACGGGGCTTGTAGGGTTTGTCTGTGGAGCGTGCTCTCCACTTCCCGGTTCTTTTTCTCCAAGCAATTCCTTTACAGCAATATCTCTTCCGATATGTTCATCAAAGGCAATCAGAACTCTCCCGATACCTCCTCGACCTTTTTCGCTCTTGAGAGTGTATCGTCCTGACTGCTCGATTGTCACATCCTCAACATCCTGTGCTGAACTCACTACAGCAGGAGATTCCTCAACATTAGCCATCGTCCCGCCAAGCGTTTTCAGGACAAGATCACGATTCTCAAGTGCTGAAAGGGTTTTTTCAGGACTCCCGTGCTTTTTCATAGCCCTTTCCACAAGCCGTTCAAGCAGCTCCACATCTTCTGAAACTACTTTATCCTTCAAACGGTCAAGAATTCCTTTTGACGGATCTGCCGCCCAGCTTGATTGTATCTCTGTCAATTCCTGTGAACTGATAAAGCCACTCTGAACTGCAAATATGCAGTATAGAA
>SLGQ01000360.1 GCA_007136595.1 Candidatus Sumerlaeota bacterium
CTAAAGAGGTTTTGTTGCCCGAACAAAAGATCATCTACAGTGTCTAAAATATCATTATTCAATTCAACATCGCATTTGTAATCAACAAGCATTTTATAAAGCATCCAGAAATCAGGAATTCTGTCATCATAATTTTTCCATCCAAAAATTGCAGGCATTTTTTTAGCACTACTCAACAAAAACCTGAATGTTTCAGTTCTCGCAACTTTAAGCTCAGCAATAGTTTTTTCAGCTTCTTTCTTTAACTCCCTGAATTTTATTCTGTTTCCACCAAGTGAAAACTCCTGAACTTCATCAATAAAAGCAACAACAAGTCCAATAACCGCAAATGCAATCACAAACGCAACAAACTCAGCCCCTGAAAGTTTTGAATCGTAAAGGAGAAATAGAGCCAAAACCAGCGACAAAAGAGATACAAAAACCCCCCAGCAAACCGCACTTCTTTTTTTCTCTTCCTCTTTCCTATCTTTTACCATTTGCTACCTTTCCTCTTTGCACTCCTAACCCTGTAAAGCCGCTCAGTGAAACCACCTTCTTTCTCAAAATCTTCCGCAAGCCTCGCAATCTGCCTGTCCAGTAGAAAACAAGCAACTGAAATCAAAACAAGAATCGAATTAGCCGCAATTGATTCAATGGGTTCGGTTGACACAGTGGACACCGTGGACTCAATGGACGGTTTATCTATATTTTTCTGTCCACTTTGTCTATCTTGTCCATTTTGTCTATTTTTTCCCCTATCCAAACTCTTTTCCTTTATCCACCTGACAACATCATCTGCATTTTCAAACCTTTTATCAACCAACTCCTGCCTTAAAGGTTCTTCTTTTGCCCAAACTGACAATCTCTTCTGTCTTAAAAAATCTTCGTAATCAAGCTTCAGTTCTTCAAGACTAGCTCTTGCAACACTTGTCAGTTTGAGTTCAAATTTTTTTGAAGTTCCCGATGCCTGTGAACCTTCCGCAATATTTTGAACTCCACTTCTTGCTGCCTGAACCATCTGATCATGAGTTCGGCTCTTTTTATTAATGAACTTGTTGCAGAAACGCACGGTCAAATCATAAACCAGTTGAGAAACCTTAAAACTTTTAAGGTTCCGATAACCGCCATGTTGCGGAATTAAAACTTCTGAATCAGACAAATATTTTCCCCCTTACGCCGCCAGAACTTCATTTAACTCTTCAATTATTTCCTGATAGTTATCTCCAAAAACTTTGTAGAATCTGTGGAGTCCGCCGTTTTTATTGAACGGATCAAGGTCAAAATCCTCTTTTTCTATATGGAAGCTCATTGAAATAAATTCTTTTATCATTCTAAGCCACTGCATCTGTTCTTCATTGAATTTCAATGTTCCTGCCTGTTTCTTAAAAACCCAGTCCTGAAAATTTCTGTCAACTGTTTTGTCATAAGCAGTGAGTGTTTCATCAATTCCTGCAACTTTTCTTATCAGTGAAACCAGGGCAATAAGCTCATTTTTCGGAGTTCCGTTCACTTTTTCAAGCTGTTCATAAGCTTTCCATACTGAAAACGGAGCCAATGAAGGCTTTTCAGTTTTGAGAATCTCAAAAAGATCCTTTATCATTTTGTAGGTAAGCTCTCTTCTTCTGTATGGCTGATCATAAAAAATCTGCAATGCAGTTATTTCGTCTCTGTGTTTCATTATCCATTCAGAAAAATCATCAACTACCAACTGCGCTTTTTCAGAGTTCTCCTTATCCCAGTCAGCACTTATAAGTTCATCCGGATTTAAAGTGTCAATTATCTGAGCATGAATTTTCCTGACATTTTCAATATATTCATTAAGTTCACCGGTGAAAACTGAAGCTGCTTGATCCTGCATCTTCAGTGCCCTTTCCTTGAATCTCTCAATTTGAGTAAAAACAGGTTCATTTTCAAATTCTTTAGCTGTTTTATGTCTCAACGCTTCAAGAATATCTGGATCAAAAGATTTTATCAGCCCTTTTGCAATTTCATTTATTGATTTTCCACCGGATTTTTCGATAAATCTCTCTTTTTCTTTGTCAGTTATCTGTTTTTCAAGACGAATCAGACGGTTTGCAAGGGTTGAAAAAAGATCTTCGTCTCTTGCTCCTACTACAATTGCTCCAAGAAGATCCTTCAGCGGAACTCCCGGTTTTTTCTCAAGAGGACGGCTGTCAGTCTTTAAACTTTTTGTAACACCGATCGCATCAACAATGACAAAATGATCTTTTGTAAATTTTGCAGTCGGAGTCACTTTTTTAAGATCATCAAGCTCAATTGTCCTTGTTCCCCTTCCTTTCATCTGCTCAAAATAATTTCTGCTTTTAACATCTCTCATAAAAAGAAGACATTCTAGCGGTTTTACATCGGTTCCAGTTGCAATCATATCAACTGTTACAGCAATTCTTGGATGATAATCATTCCTGAACTGAGCAAGCGTTCCTTTCGGATCGTCAGCATTGCAGGTGATTTTCTTGCAAAACCTGTTTTCTTCAGCAAATTCTTCTCTCACAATTTGAATTATGTCATCTGCGTGAGAATCAGTTTTGGCAAATATGAGCGTTTTGGGCACTTCGAAATTGCCTGATTCATCAAATCTGTCGGGAAAAATTGAGGGAAGATTTTCTTTGAATGTTTTTATCACAAGCCTTATCTGACTTGGATTTACAACTTCATTATCAAGCTGTTTCGCTGAATATTCCTTATCTTCATCAAGCTGAAGCCATCTTTTTTTCCTTGTCAGTTTATCGCGGTGGTCAACATATTCACCTTTCCAGATTGCTCCCCCTTTTTTGGAAATCCTCGTCTCAATCTGAAAAATGTTGTAGCCCACATTCACCCCGTCAAGAACTGCTTCCTCGTGAGTGTATTCACTTACAATGTTCTGATTAAAAAAACCGAAAGTTCTGTTGTCAGGAGTTGCAGTAAGACCGACAAGAAAACCGTCAAAATAATCAAGCACCTGCTTCCAGAGATTGTAAATACTTCTGTGACATTCATCAATTACAACAAAATCGAAGAATTCAAGCGGAGCTTTCGGGTTATATGCAACCGGAACCGGCTCCCTTTTTGTCCATTTTATTTCTCCGGGATTAGTTTCTTCAGCTTTTTCATCAAGCTCTTCCCCTTTTAAAATAGAGTAAAACCTTTGAATTGTGGAAATATAGACCTTATTGTCAGGTGGAAGATAGCTTGATCTCAAACGGTGAACTCCATATAGTTCAGAAAACTTCCTGTTGTCATCATTTGGGAGATAAGACAGAAACTCCTGTTCTGCCTGCTCTCCGAGATTCTTTGTGTCAACAAGAAAAAGAATCCGTCCGGCATTTGCATATTTTAAAAGACGATAGACAAACGAAATAGCAGTAAAAGTTTTCCCGGAACCGGTCGCCATCTGAATAAGTGCTCTGGGTCTGTTTTCCTTAAAAGAGTGTTCAAGGTTGTTTATGGCTTTGATCTGACAAAGTCTCAGTCCATCTTCTTTAAGTTCAGGAATGTCAGAAAACCTTGCTCTTAAAGTTTTTTCTTCTTTTGACCAGTTTAAAAGAGTTTCCGGACGATGAAATGTGAAAATTTCTCTTGAACGGGGTTTTGGATCCCTGTAATCAGTAAATCTTGTTACCTCTCCGGTTGATTCATAGACAAAGGGCAGAGGATCATTTTCAAGATATTTAAGTTTTGCCGATGCATATCCCGAAGACTGATCTTCCGCTGCCAGGAGCTTTACTCCCTGATCTTCCCTTTTTGCCTCAATTACCCCGACAGGTTTTTTATCAACAAACATAATGTAGTCGGCAGGACCGGCATTTGTATAGTATTCTCTTACAACTACACCTAAACTTGCTCCAATATTAATGTTTTTTCTGTCCTGAATTTTCCAGCCGCACTTTTCGAGCTGTCTATCTATGTTATCTCTTGCAATCTGTTCAGGATTCTGATTGATCATCAATATTCATTTCATAATACATAAATCTCTTTGAATATAGCGTAATTTATGATTGAATGCAATAAACTAAATCAGAAAAATATTCTAGGACTTTCGTAAAAGGCGGGTTCCATGTCAGGTGACTAAGATACTGCCCGTTACCTGAAAACACTGCCGCCGATAAATTCCCGGAGTATTGAATTAGGGGGAATTGCCAACTCATCCATTTCTTCAAAAAATGACAGGAATTTCAGGAGCCTTTTGACTTCCCTGTATTCAGGGGATTCTTTAGATATTTCACATAAAAGGGGGTTGGCATATTTTTTCAGCACACTGAATTCGTAAACAAGGCTTGAATTGAACATGATGTCTGCCTGTTCCTGATACGGGAAGATGTTTCGACTCTCCCCTTTTCTTACAGCGGACCATCTTTTTAAAGTCTCAAGAGCAG
>SLGQ01000154.1 GCA_007136595.1 Candidatus Sumerlaeota bacterium
ACGGTGTAATCCTTTTTGTTGAAGAGTGATCACCCCCATTTTTCAAGGGATGAAACAATAAAATCTATGGCTTTTTTATGAGAATTTTTTTCTGCAGGGTCTATAGGTTCGCCAAACTCAAAATATATGGTTCTTTCTCGGTGAAGTTTTCCGAACTCTTTGATGGGCCAGCCGTTTGACCAGAAATCTGTTTTTAATGCACAGGGAATAACTTTTACCCCCGCTTTTGCAGCAAGCTTTATGCCCAGAGAATTGAAAGAAGATGGATCAAATTTTTCACTTCTTGTGCTTTGAGGAAAAAGCAAAACTGATGTATCAAACTCCGTCAAAGCAGATATTCCTGAATTAAGGACGGTTTTCAAGTCCTCTCTCGGATTTTTTCTCCCCACGATTATAGGGTTTCTTGTTTTCATAATTTCACCGAAAAGGGGCATATTGACTATGGAATCCTTTATTACAAAAGTTACATTTCTAAATGATGCAATAATTCCGGGAAAAACAATGGTTTCAAGAGTGCTCATGTGGTTTGCCACAATTACCACAGGTTCTATATGGTTTTTTAAATGATCAACTCCGCTGATATGAAATCTTCCTCCGACAGATTCTATAAGCTCAATGGCTTCCCATGAACTTTTTATCCACATTTCATCATCATACTTTCCGGCAAGAGCAAATTTGCGGTAGTGAGCAATTTTAAAAGCAAGTTTAATAAAAAGATACCACCGGGTTTTAAATGTCAGTTTGTCAATTATTGAGTGAGGAAAATCTTCAGAAGTAGTATATATATTGCCATTAATATATGGAGAAGAGTAAAACATTTAAGCCACACAAATCAACAAGTCCGATGAATTATAGCTCTAAGTCGGTTTAAGTCAAAAAGATTGAAATATAAATTTAACCCTTTTTGTAAAAGAGATCTCTTCTGTCATTAAGGACATGGTTAAATTCATTTAACTGTTTGTTTCGGGAAAGTGTTGTATCTATTTCATGGATAAAGATGCCTGTTTCATCAACGGGAGCTTTTATGAGGTAATCACCTTTAGGTGAAACAAGGACACTTTGACCCGTAAATGTCAGTTTTTCGTCTGTTCTTTCCTCGGCTCCGATACGGTTTACTGTTGCAATATATATTCTGTTTTCTATTGCTCTTGCATAATCTGCCGTTTGGCAGTACGGCATCACTAAGTTGGAACAGTGTGCAATAATATCGGCACCCATAAGTGCCAAAGTTCTGAAACTTTCAGAAAAAAACCAGTCAAAACAAATTGCAAGACCGATCTTTATACCTCTCCATTCATGAACGATAAAACCGGAATTTCCAGGTGTGAAAAAAAGATTTTCTTTGTAAAAAAGGTGCGTTTTCCTGTAAATTACCGTTTTACCTTCAGGGGTTACAAGCATTGACGAGTTGTAAATTTTTCCATCACCCCCCATTTCAGAAAACCCGAAAATTATGCAACTGTTTTTTTGTACCGCTTTTTCTTTGAACTTTAATATTGTTTCGTTGTCAGCCGTATCAGAAAGCTCCTGAAGTTCACTTTTTGACCTGAACTGATACCCGGTGTATGCCAGTTCCTGAAGAATATAGATGTCGGCAGACCCTCTTTCCATAAGTTTAAAAAGTTCTTTAATGTTTTCATTTTTTTCTCCGAAAACCGGGTTGTTCTGGACCATTGCAACTTTCATTTTTCACCTCCAAAAAGCAAACAGACACAACAATGCTACAACACTTATAAAAATTTGCAACTTTGTTAATTTACAAATACTGCAATTCTTTTATTGATTTTAGTTCAATAAAACTTAAAATCGGTGCAGTACTGTTGTTAAGGAGAATGCCTGATGACAAACGAAATGAAAAAAGATTTTGTTAAAACAGTCCACAAAATCGCCACAGCTCTTACTTCAACACTCAAAGAAGAAGAGATACTTGATATCATATTAAAACTGGTGGGAGAAGTGTTTAATCCTTTAAACTGGTCAATATTGTTATACGATGAAGAAAAGGATACACTTTCTTTTAAAATCGTTGTAGGTGAAAAATCTGAAAAACTTAAAGATGTTTCTTTCCCGGCAGATCATGGTGTAGCAGGACTTTCTTTGAAAACCGGAGAGCCGGTTATAATTCCTGATGCATCAAAAGATGAAAGAGTTCTTGACCTTGTTGATGAAAAAGAAGATTTCAAAGTAAATTCAATTATTGCCATGCCAATGTACTCAAAAAATAAGCCGCTCGGGGTTGTCGAGCTGGTCAATGCCGATGAGCATTGTTTTACTGATGAAAAGATCGAGCTTCTTAAAATGTTTGCAGATTTTGCATCAATAGCAGTTGAAAATGCGGGATATGTTAAAGCTGTTGAAGAAAAGTCAACACTTGATGATTGTACTGATCTCTATAACTCAAGGTATATGTACACGATTCTGGAAAATGAAATTGCAAGGTCAAAAAGAACCGGAAAACCTTTCGGACTTGTTTTTTTTGATCTTGACCACTTTAAAAATGTTAATGATAACTATGGCCACCTGATAGGATCCCAGTTGTTGAGAGAGATAGCTGATATCATTAAAAAGTGTGTCAGACCCACTGATTGGGCTGTAAGATACGGTGGAGATGAGTTTCTTTTCATACTTCCGGGTGCCGGATTTGATATAACCATGAAAGTAACAGAAAGAATAAAGGAAATGTTAAATTCCAAGGTATTTTTTGTTAAAGACGGTTACAACATAAAAATTACTGCCAGTTTCGGGATAGCTGTATATCCCGATGATGCCGATACGGTGAAAGATGTCATTAAATCGGGAGACATGGCTATGTATAGAGCAAAAGAAAGCGGTAGAGACAAAATTTGTCATAACAAAAATATAGAGGTGTAATGATGTTTGAAAAAAAGATCGTTTTTTTTATTCTGATATTCTTTATCAGTTTGATCCTCCCTGCCGGATTAGCCAAGCCGAGTGCGGGAAAAACTGCAGAAAAGGGTGTTGAGGGAAATGCAGGGGAAATTCATGATGACGAAGAAAGCCCCGATGAGGAGGTAATGGATCTTCTTTATCTTCCCACACCTGAATATATTGTTGACAAGATGCTTGAATTGGCAAAGGTTAAAAAAGGCGATATTGTCTATGATCTTGGATGCGGAGACGGAAGAATAGTTGTAAGAGCCGCAAAAAAATACGGGGCAAAAGGTGTAGGGATCGATCTCAATCCTGAAAGGATAGAAGAATCTCTTGAAAATGTAAAAAAACATAAAGTTGAGAAACTTGTTACAATAAAAAAAGGAAATGTTCTTGAAGAAGATCTCCGGAAAGCAACGGTTGTAACTCTTTATATCCTTCCGGAGCTTATGATGAGGCTTGAACCGATACTTCTTGACCAGCTTAAGCCGGGATCAAGAGTTGTTTCACATGCTTTTACGATGGACAAGTGGGTTCCAGCAAAAGAGGAGACTCATGTGTATGAAGGCGCGGAATACAACTTGTTTCTCTATGTTGTTCCGGAAAGAGAAGTAAAAGAACAGCAAAAAGAACAACAAAAAAAACAGCCGAAAAAATAGTTGCGATCGGTTCTGTGATTATGTATGTTTCAGTGGTTTTGTCGGGATTTGATTTTTACTTTTTGTTTTAGTTTCCCGTTCATTATTTAGAGGTTCTTTTTTAAGGAGATTTATGGTCCGGTCAGTTTTATTAAGTTTTTTTGCCCTTTTCATCTTATCCTGCTATCTTGATGCACTATCGATTGAAGAATATATTGAGATCGTAAACAGCAACAACATTTCTGTAAAGATCAGGGAAAACATTAAAGAAAAAAACAAATGGAACAGGCTTCAAAGTTATTCGGGGTATTTACCTGAGTTGTCTCTTTCGACCGGGCTTCAACACAGCCAGTATCTTCATGATCTTTTAAGTGCTCCCGGGGCAGATAATGACCCTTCTCTTGTGAACAGAAGAAATCCGTCATGGAGCAGAAGAGTAACTGTTTCACTCCCCGTTTTTCTTGGAGGGAAAAGGATCATAGGGAATTTGATAGCAAAAGAGAATCTTGAAATTTCTGAAATTGATGTCCAGTATGAAAGATTAAGAGTTGAAGCATCTGCTGTTGCAGCATATTTCAGGGCTTTCATTACTCAGGAAAATATTGAACTTTCACAGAAATCATTAAAATCCGCACAGGAAAACCTTAGAACCGCTAAACTGCTTCTTGATTCAGGCAGAACTACTGAGCTTGCATATCTCAGTTTTGAGCTTAATTATCAGAGGAGAAAACAGGAACTTGAAAATTACCGGATGGAAATTAAAAGCACTTTTGCTGAAATGTCCCGGATAGCGGCAACAGAAATAAAAGTAACTGAGCTTGA
>SLGQ01000206.1 GCA_007136595.1 Candidatus Sumerlaeota bacterium
AGAATGGCATCAACCGGATCCGGCACATCTATTTTATATTTTCTTTTTTCGTACTCTTCAGCCAGAAGAGCAAGAATTTTTAACTCATCTGAACAACTCTCTTCTTTTCCACTTTCTATAATAGAATCAATTCTTTCCATAACTTTTAAGTATTGTTTTTCATCATTTATTATTTTAAAAAATTCAGCCCTCATTGTATCCTCCAGCTAAAACTTTATTCTTTCATATTCAGAATGTGTTCCTATCCAAATTATTTTAATAATACCATTTTCATAAATTACTTTCACCACAAGCCGGTGATTGTTCCCCCTAATGTTAAGCACCACAATGTTGTTGTGCAAAAAACTTGCAGTTCTGTATCTGTCTTTTATATCCTGAGGTGTTTTCCATTCAGAACTTTCAAGCTCTGTGATCAATGCTTTCAAATAACTTCTCGTGTCGGAATGTTTTTTTGAATATTCAAACAACAACTTCCGTCCGATAACTATCATAATGTTACACACAGCCCTTTAAATGTCAACACAAAAGTTCCCTTATTTGGAACATCAATCTATTTTCAAGAAAATAATATCAAAAACTTGTTAGAAGTCAAGATTAAGCAAGGGATTTTTCGGCAAGTTCTCTTCCGATTTTAAGGGCTTCCAGATTAAATTCTTCGGTTCCTTTGGGAACAGAATCCATTACCGCTTTTTCAAGTGCTTCGTGACTTACTACTTTTGTTATGGTAACGAGGGCAGAAAGAGAAACTATGTTCAGGGCAATAAGTTTTCCCATTCTGTCAAGTGTTGTAGAAGACATGGGGAGCTTTATCATTTTGTATTTTTTGTTTTCAGGGAGCTCTACAAAATCGCTGTCAACAATAACGATCCCACCTTTTTTAAGTGTTTTTATGTATTTTGTTGCAGCTTTCTGTGAAAGACATACCATTGCGTCGATCGCTCTGGCTTTAGGATAACCGATCGGTTTATTGCTGATAACGACATCTGCTTTTGATGCTCCTCCTCTTGCTTCAGGACCGTAAGCCTGACTCTGAACAGTTTCTTTATTTTCATAAAGTGCGGATGCAGTTCCAAGAATAACTGATGCAAGAATTATTCCCTGACCACCGCTTCCTGAAAATCTTACTTCATATTTCATTTTCCACCTCCGGAAAAGGAGTCAACGATCTTCTGGTATTTTTCAGTAAATTCAGGTTTCTGTTTTTCACAGAAAATCCCGGTTATTATCTTACCTTCAAGTTCTTCTTCGCTCATTTCTTTTGCTTTTGAAATAGGAATTGCATTGTCCCTTTGAAATTTAAGCATATCAATGTTGGAAGGATATTTCTTTTTATTGACTCTTCCATGTGTAGTGTAGCAAGCTTCAGTAACATCTATTACTGAAAAACCTTTGTGCTCAAGACCTTTGTGGATGTATGTGTCAAGTTGCGGAACATGGTAGCTGGTTCCTCTTGCCACAAAAGTGGCTCCTGCACCTTCTGCAATTTTTGTAACATCAAATTCGGGTTCCATGTTGCCAAGAGGTGAAGTGGAGCTTCTGTCTCCATCAGGAGTAGTGGGGGAGTATTGTCCTCCGGTCATTCCGTATATTCCGTTATTGAAAACTACGAGAGTTATATCAATGTTTCTTCTGCATGCGTGAATAAAGTGGTTTCCTCCGATCGCAAGTGAATCCCCGTCCCCTGATACAACAATGACATGCATTTCGGGTTTGGCAAGCTTTATGCCTGTTGCAAAAGCAAGTGCCCTTCCGTGAGCTGTGTGAAGAGTGTTAAAGTCAACATAGCCGGGGAGTCTAGAAGCACATCCGATTCCGCTGACAACAACAATATCATCTTTTTCCCATCCTGTTTTGGCAATTGCCCTGATAAGAGATTTCATGACAATGCCATGTCCGCAACCGGGACACCAGATATGGGGAAGCTTAGTGTTTCTCATATACTTTGAATAATCGAACATTATATTTCCTCCCGTTAAATATTTAGGTATTTTGTTACAGATATTATGTGCTCAGGGCTTATCGGTTCACCGTTAACAAGATTTACAGGAACGATCTTACTTCTTTTGGTAAATCTTTCTGCAACCGTTTTAAGCTGTCCCATGTTCATTTCAGGCACAATTATATATTTAGCTCTTTCAGCATGTTTAATGAACTGATCTTTAGGGAAGGGCCATAATGTGACCGGTCTGAAAAGTCCTGCTTTGATACCTTTTTTTCTTAATGTTTTGACAGCTTCTTCCGCAGCTCTGGCGGCACTTCCTACTGAAAGCATCAGAATGTCGGCATCTTTACAGTTTATTTCTTCATAACTGTCAACTATTTCCCGCTGCTCATATATCTTTGCAAGGATCCTTTCATTTTCTCTTGCAACAATTTCCGGGTCCATTGTCGGGAATCCGGTTGTATCGTGGTTGAGCCCTGTCACATGAAACCTGCTTTTTCCAAAATTCGGAAGACAGGCAGGTTTCCCTGAATCAGAAGCATAAGGGAGAGGGCATACGCCGTCACTGCTTGGGACAGTTCTCTCTATTATTTCCATTTCGCCCGGTTCAGGAATTCTTATTTTTTCCCTCATGTGACCTATTATTTCGTCACCCAGAACTAAAACCGGTGTTCTGAAATACTCAGCAAGGTTGAATGCTCTGACAGTTTCAGTAAACATTTCCTCAACAGAATTAGGAACGAGTGCAATTGTCGGATGGTCACCGTGGGTTCCCCATTTTGCCTGAAGAAGATCAGATTGTGCAGGAGAAGTTGGAAGTCCTGTTGATGGTCCTCCTCTCATAATGTCAACTATTACAACTGGAACTTCAGCAATACATGCATAACCAATAAGTTCCTGCATTAGCGAAAAACCGGGACCGCTTGTTGAAGTCATAGCTTTAGCTCCGGTAAGAGCTGCTCCTATAATTGATCCCAGCGAGGCTATTTCATCTTCCATCTGGATAAACTTCCCTCCATTTCGGGGAAGATATCCGGACATATATTCGGCAATTTCTGTTGATGGAGTGATCGGATATCCTCCAAAAAACGAGCATCCCGCATAAGCCGCACCTTTTGCACATGCGATATTACCTTGGATAAACTCAAACTTTGATTCAGTCATTTCATGCTCCTTTTCATTTTTTCTTTTCAATGTAAATTGCAAAGTCGGGACATCTAAGCTCACACATTCCACAGGCAATACATTTTTCCATATTGTCTGCGGTTGCAATAAGCTGTTTTTTGTCCAGAGAAAGTGCCTTTACCGGACACAATTCAATACAGATAAGACAGCCTTTGCACAGTTCCGGTCTGATAAACAAATGGCACTTCTCATTTTCAAAAGCGTTTTCAACAAATTTTTTTTCCGTCATTTCAACCTCTCAGGAAAATATTGCACCTCTGGTGTCTATTGATATAACAAGCGGAAAATCCGCTACCTCAATTTTAAATATTGCTTCAGGACCAAGTTCTTCAAACATTATTGCTTCCATTGCTGTCACCTGACTCCCGTAGTATGCTCCTGCTCCCCCGAGTGCCTGAAAGTAAAGAGCTTTCTTTCTTTTTATTGCTTCGGGGACTCCCTGTGGTAAAAAACCTTTTCCGATAAAACCTTTAACACCCAGTTCCAGAAGAGAAGGGATATATCTTCCCATTCTCCAACTTGTGGTGGGACCGATGCTTGCTCTGTTATATTTATATCCGGGAGTTGGTGCCGCAAAAAAAAGATAGGAACCTTTGATCTCAAAAGGAAGTTCTCCGCCACTTTGTATATGGTCAATGAGTTTCTTTAAAGACTGATCTCTGACAGTTATTAATTGACCGGTTATTCTTGTCACCGTTCCGGCATTAAGATTTTCTTCAGAAAGTCCGTTTGCAAAAATCATTTTACTCATGTTAAAATTCAATTTTTCCGCATCTGTAACTATGACAGTTCAATGCAACGGCTACAGGCATCATTGCAATATGTGTCGGCAATTTTTTTATATGCAGAGCTTTGACTGCTGAAATTCCGGGAAATCCCAATATTCCGTAATCGAGCTCTTTGATCTTTTCTTTTATCATTTCAATAAGTTCAGGGTCTTCGTTGCTTGATTCCATCAACGCTTTTTTTGCAAGAACTGGAACTGTGTCAAATGTTCCGCCGACACCTATTCCGGCAAAATAAGGGGGACATCCTTTCCCGGCGGCATTTTTCAATGTGTCAAAAACAAAAGAAGCGACACCTTCTCTCCCTTCAGCCGGAGAAAGCATTTTCATTGCACTGACATTTTCACTTCCGCCACCTTTTACCATGCCGAATATTTCAAGTTTATTTCCTTCACATTCCTCAAAATTTGTAAATACAGGCAAATTTTTTCCTTCA
>SLGQ01000179.1 GCA_007136595.1 Candidatus Sumerlaeota bacterium
CAATGTCTGTCACTTTCATATCACCGTTCATGGTTATGGCGACAGCTCCCCCACCCGCTTCTATCCTGAATATTTCATTTTTAAATTCAGCCTCGACAGCAGCCATTTTTTTCTGCATTTTCTGAGCTTGCTGCATCAAATTGTTGATGTTCATAAAATACCTCCCTTTCAGATGAGAACAGACACAACACTTCCGCACATAACATAGTAAAGAGATAACTAAAATGCAAGAGAATTCGGTTAAAAATGAGTTATATCTTCTCGGCACGAATTTTTTTGAAAAATCTTTTTTTCAGAGTATCATTGGGGAGTATCATTTCTATTGAGAAAGGAGGGGTTTTATGAAAAAAGGAATATTTGAAGTTTTTGTAATTTTAACATTTTTTATTTTTTCATGCAGTAATGTGTCAGTCGGTTCTTCTGAAGAAGGATCGAACGATCAGGACAAATCGGGGAACACTGACTCTTCACAAAAAGTTGACGGAAATGGATCAGACACACCGGATGACACTCCTGAAAAAGATGATAAAAATGATCCTGCACCGGAATGTGTTTCAACTTTAGATTGCAGGGTAAATTTTATCTGTGTTGACGGAACTTGTGTTGAAAGTGATGACAGCGGCGAAATGGGGAATGCTCCTTTAGATCTTTGCCGGAAACTATGTGAACAGGAGATACTTTGTTATTGGGATGAATATGAGCCCGGTGAAGAAAAAGAAGAGCTGGCAGAATGTATAGAGTATTGCTCTGAATCAATCAAAGAAGACCTGGAAGAAGCCAATGAAATCTCAAAACAGTGTGGAAAAGCTTACGAAAACCTTTTAAAGTGTATCGCCGAACTTGACTGTGACGAAGTTGAAGAATACTGGGACGGAGAACCATTTGAAGATTCATATCCCTGCGACAGCATCGAAGAACAGATGATAACGGAGTGTGACTGGGATGAGTGGGAAGATGACTGGGATGAGTGGGAAGATTAGGATTATGTAAGGGCGAAAGATTTTTCGCCGCTACACCATTCACCATTCACTTGTCCTGAGTTCATCGAGGGACTGCGGCTTCGCCGCTTTCTGTGTCAATATTTACTGATATTTTTTGGTCACATAAAACTGTTGAGCAATTCCAAGAAGGGTGTTTATAAACCAGTAAAGGGTCATTCCTGAAGGAAGTACAAGAGATATCCATGTGAACACAACAGGCATTGTGTACATCATTATTTTTGCCTGATTGTTGTCTGTCTGCTGCGGAGTCAGTTTTGTCTGGAGGAACATCAAGGCACCGAGAGAAACAGGAATGATATAAAAAGGATCTTTTTCAGACAGATCGGTGAGCCAGAAAGGGAGGAACGGGGCATTATAGAGCTCTACTGCATTCTGGATCATATAGTAAAGTGAAATATAAACAGGCATCTGGATAAACATGGGGAGACACCCTCCAAGAGGATTGACTCCCTCTTTCTGGTAGAGAAGCATCGTTTCTTTGTTGAGAGTTTCTTTGTCGTTTTTGTATTTTTCCTGAAGCTGTTTTATTTTCGGTTGCAGTTTTTTCATTTTGCTCATTGATTTGTAGCTGGCATTGGAAAGAGGAAACAAAAGAAGTTTAACAACTATTGTCAGTAAAATTATGGCAATACCATAATTCCCAACATATCTGTAGAAAAAGTTCAAAGCTATGAGCAGCGGTTCAGAAAGAAAACTTGTCCATCCAAAAGAAATGGTTTTTTCCAGTCCAAGATTTTCTTTGACCAGCAATTTTCTTTCCTTTGTGCCGTAAAAAAGAGAAAATACTTCTTCGTGCTCCTCTCCGGGCTGAAGAACCTGCCTTTCTGAGTGAACTGTAAACCTTGATATGTTCTTCCCTTTATCAATTTCTGCATCAAGTTCATACTCTTTGTCTCTTCCAAGAACAGCAAAAAGAAAATAGCCGTAGTCAATTCCTGCCCAGTTTACTCTGTTCCCTGAAGATAAAAATTTATCTATATCTTTCTGGTCACTGCACGATTCATATTCTCCGTCGGGTCTTCCCATGACAACATTGAATTTTCTTCTGTATGAAGAGAGAATTTCCTGGTTTTCCTGCTGAGATTTATAGTTCAAAGAAGGGGTCCAGGGAATTGCATATTCTGTGCCGTTGATAACTTTTTTTGAAACATCAACTCTATAGTTGTCAAGAAGTTTTATCTTTTTAATTTCAACTACACCATTGTTTTCATACTTAAATTCAACAAAATCTCTTCCCGAATTTTTCACTTTATAAGCCGGCTCATCCCCGAAAATAGAGTTCAGGTGAGGAAAATATCCGCCTGCCGCAAGTGCATCAATGAGATCAACTTCTTTGGAAGCATATCTTTCCGCAACGATTTTTGAACTTGTTACTTTTCCGGTTAAAGAGCTGTATTCCAAAGTTAAGTATCCGTTCGTTATGGAACCTGTTTTTTCCGGATGGATGACAGAGGATACTCTGAGATCACTTTCGTTTATTGATTCGGCTGTTCTTTGTTTCTCTTGTACCGGCTCACCTGCTGCAGCAGGAACACTTTCTCCGGCAACTGTTTCTGTCGTAATTTCTTCTGGATCTGCCTGTTTCTGAGGTTTAGGGGCGAAGAATTCTGTCCAGATGAACATAACTACGACTGAAAGTATTATTGCTATGATAAAGTTTTTATTTTCCATTGGTTGCTCCTAATTTATTCAACAGGATCGTATCCGCTGTTACTGTTCCAGGGATTACAACGCATTATTCTCCACAATCCTTTTAAAATACCCTTTAAAATCCCTTTTTTATTTATTGCATCGATCATATATTGAGAACAGCTCGGGTAAAAACGGCAGTTTTTTCCCAGAAAAGGAGAAATCCCCCTCCTGTAACCTTCAATTATCATTATTATAAATCTTTTCATTATATTTTTCAGCAAAAAACAAAAAATCTCTTTTGATATGGTTATAACTTAAATCACTTGATCTGGGAATGATGACAAGTTCCAAAGGAGAACGGAAAACTTCTTTATGAAGCCTGAAAACTTCTCTGATCCACCTTTTAACTCTGTTTCTTATCACAGCATTTCCCACTTTTTTTGTTACAATGACCCCAAGCCTCGAATGTTCTGACTGTTGATAGTTGAAAACCAGTCTTTTTGATCTGAAAACTTTTCCATAGGCTTTAAGTTCGGAATATTCCCGACTTTTTCTAATTTTATCCTGTCGTTTAAAAGTGAAATTCAAAGAGCTCTGCAGATTATTTTTTATAAACTGTAACTGTAAGAGTCTTTCTTCCCTTTCTTCTACGGGCTTTAACAACCTTTCTTCCGTCAGCGGTTCTCATTCTTTTTCTGAAACCGTGAGTTCTTTTCCTTGAAACCTTGCTGGGGTTAAAAGTGCTTTTCATAACTAACTCCCTTATATCTCTCTTTACAAGTAAAAAACCAAAAAACTTGAAGGAATATACTCACGAAACCGCTGTTGTCAAATTCTTATTGTATAAAACTTTCAAAAAATGTTGAATTTGATACTATGTTTTGCAACGGTTTTTTGGTGTCAAAAATGGATGAAACTAAATTGACCCCGTTTCTGGAACATCAGGTTAAAGAAAAGCTTTTTTCAGCCTATCAGTTTTCTGTAAGTGAAAACGGAATGAAAACTGTCTCCGGTTTTGGAGGAACAATCAGCTTTAAAAGCGACCAAGTCATTGATAACACTACGGTGTTTGACATTGCTTCAATTACCAAAGTGGTTCTGACCGTTCCTCTTTTTTATAACTTGATCCATAAAAAAGAGTTGCACCCCGATTACATGGTTTCCAAGTTTTTCAACAGCATTTCGGATAGTGTTACACTCTTTGAGCTTATTGACCACTCTTCCGGGTATCCTGCCTGGATTCCGTTTTATGATGAAATTGACAGTATCTTAAGCATTGAAGAAAGGAAAAGTGAAGCAGTCAGGATAATTTCTGAAATGAAAAGAGAAAAAGGGGACAGAATATACAGCGACATTAACTACATTATGCTTGGCTTAATTCTTGAAAAAATTCATGGAAAGCCGCTTGATGCCATATTTTCAGAATTTCTAATTGAAAACGGAATTAAAACAGGAATTTGTTTTAACCCGAAAAACGCAGTTCCACTGACATCTTACTCTATTTTAAGGAAAAACTATCCTGATAAAACTGTTGAAGATGAAAACTCATTTTTTCTGGGTGGAAAGACCGGTCATGCCGGACTTTTTGCAAGTGCCGAAGAAACTGTCTGTTATTTTGATCAGTTGATAAAAAAAGATTGGTTTATGAAAATGGCTCATGATCTTAAATTTGCAGGGTTTGACAAACC
>SLGQ01000135.1 GCA_007136595.1 Candidatus Sumerlaeota bacterium
CGGCACAATAATACTCGAATTCATTAAACCTGTTGATAACTTTTCATTTTTTGTACTTGGAACCAACAACTCAGGGAATGTGGGGTCAATAAAAATAGAAACAACTTCCGGAAACTATGATAAATTCCTTGAGGGAGACGGTAAAGTTTCAAGCCCGAACCTGCAGGACTTCTCAGAATATTCAGAAATAAAAAAGATTACAATACATGAAATAACCGATAGTTTCGGGCTTACCTACGACGATTTTTCTTTCTCATATTGTGAGAAATAAAATCAATTGCAAAAATATAATGATTTTTTAGGAATAAAGGTGTTCCCATTCCTTTTTGTAAATAACTTTTCTCAACAGTTAAGCTACATAAAAAGCGGTTTTCCGACTTTTTTGGAATGAATAATTGGAAAAACAGAGATTGTAGCTTTGTTCCCGGACATCGATCATTTTTCTTTGAATTATATTTGAATTGCTGTAAAATGGGGTGTCATAAAATTGGGAGATAAGGATATGGCTTCTGTTACATTTGAAAAAGTTGTAAAACGGTACAGCGAAGATGCTGTAATTTTAAAGGGTATCGATCTTGAGGTCAGAGAAGGGGAATTTCTTGTTCTTGTGGGACCTTCAGGGTGCGGAAAGTCAACTCTTCTGAGAACTTTAGCGGGACTTGAAACAATTACCGAAGGAACGATCAGAATAGGGGAGAGAGTTGTCAACAATGTTGCACCCAAAGACAGAGATATCGCAATGGTTTTCCAAAGTTATGCTTTGTATCCGCACATGACGGTCAAAGAAAACATGGCTTTTGCTTTAAAGGTAAGGAAATTTGAAAGATCTGAAATTGACAAAAGGGTTGATGCTGCTGCTGAACTTCTTGATATAAAACATCTTCTTGACAGACTTCCTAAACAAATGAGCGGTGGACAGCGACAAAGAGTTGCAATGGGAAGAGCTATCGTGCGGGATCCGAAAGTTTTTCTTTTTGATGAGCCTTTGTCAAACCTTGACGCATCTTTAAGGACACAGATGAGAGTGGAACTTAAAAAGCTTCACGAAAGACTTAAAACGACAATAATTTATGTAACTCACGATCAGGTTGAAGCAATGACGCTTGCCGACAGGATAGTGGTGCTTAATAAAGGGATAATTCAGCAGATCGGTACTCCTGCAGAACTTTTTGACACACCTTCAAATATTTTTGTTGCAGGGTTCATAGGGAGCCCATCAATGAATCTTCTGAATTTAAAAACAATAAAAAGAGGTGACCACGCAACTTTAGTTTCTGACGGAGTCAATATAGGGGTCGTTTTTAAAGAAGAAGCTTTTTATGAAGAACTGGTTGTCGGAATAAGACCCCAGGATTTCATGATAGCCGATGACAACCCTGAAATATCGGGAAAAGTTGAAATTGTGGAAGCTTTGGGAAGATTGTCTCTGGTACATGTATCTTTATCTGAAAATGTAAAAATAGCGACCGAACTTGACAGCACCATTGCCAGAAATTACAAGATCGGTGACAAAATAAAACTCAATGTGAAACATGAAAATATCCATTTCTTTGATCCTGTATCACAGGAAAGAATAGAGGGAAAGACAGGATAGGGGCGGAAACCCGCCCCTTGATCAGATTCGTTTTTAAAGAACAGAGTTGATAGCTTCTACAAGTTTTTCAGGAGTCACAGGTTTGTCAAGAACATGAGCTATTCTTGCCCATGTGAAGTTCGGTGAACTGAGCCATGCCGGATTGTGTCCGTCGCTTGTAAGAAGAATGATAGGGATTTTCGGCATTCCTTTTTCTGTTGCAATTTTCCCTGCAAATTCAAGTCCTGCTCTGGGATGTTCCATCATTACATCAAGGATAATGACATCCGGACTGAAATCACTGATCTTTTCTCCGGCTTCTTTTGCGCTTGCCGCATCTTCAACGATAAATCCTTTTGCTTCAAGGATAAGTCTGTTCTGTGCGATGATATCCTGGTCATCATCAACGAGAAATACTTTTTTTGCTGTAGTTGTCATGGTAGCCTCCTTTTAATTTAGTTAACAACGCCCTGTAAAATAACGGTAAACTCACTTCCTTCTCCTTTTTTTGATGTCACACTTACATCTCCGTTGTAAAGTGAAACAATTTTTTTCAGGATCGAGAGACCCAGCCCGTTCCCAAGGATGTTCTTTGTCTGCTCATTCCGAATTCTGGTAAATTCCTTGAAAAGCTTTGTGACCTCTTCTTCTGTCATTCCTATTCCAGTGTCACGGCACTGGATCTTCAAAGCTCTTCCAATTTTATGAGCAGTCAGGTTAATGTTTCCACCATCCTTGTTGTATTTTACAGCATTTGTTAGGAGATTTGTCAAGATTATTTCGAGATCGACTCTGTCAACCGAAACTGTAAAGTCGGGAATATCCGCAGTTACTGTTATATTTCTCTCTGTTGCAGCAGTTTTAACCCCTTCTATCATGTCGGAAATAATTTCTGTAAGTTTATGATCTTCAATGTTTCTTGCCTTTACTCCGGACTCTATTCTTGTCAGATCAAGCATATCCGAGATAAGTCTTCTCATTCCCTCAAGTCTCAGAAGCGATCTGTCTATTGCCGTTTCATAAGATGCCAGATCGTCTCCGAGAGCCCGGCTTTTAATTATGTTAAGATAACCTGTTACAGCTCCGAGCGGACTTTTAAGTTCGTGTGAAAGAACTCTGATAAATTCAAACCTTGTCTTTTTTCTTTCTTCATCAAGTTTTGACACAATTCTTTGAAGTATCAGGAATTTTGCCGCTTTTGATGCACTTGCCCTGAGTTCTTCCGGGGTAAAAGGTTTTACAAGTATTTCGCTTGCACCGTTTCTTGTCGCATTTACCGCTGTATCAAGAGTAGCATTTCCTGTTATCATCACTGTCTGAATATCAAGCCCTTTTTCAGCTATATATTCAAGCAGATCTGTGCCCTGAAGTCCCGGAAGCCGCTGATCAAGAAGCATAATGTCGGCACCTTGTTCATCTATGATGGATTGAGCTTCTTCCGCTGTTCCTGTCTCTAATATCTTGAACGAATATTCATCTTCGAGCCAGGGGAGTTTTATTTTCATCAGCCCAAGAAGCATGGCACAACTTTCCCTCATTCTCGGATCATCATCAACGATCAGCAGCTTGAGATAATTCATAGTTTTCTCCTTTTATTATTCTTTAAGTAACTTTTTAATTTCTTTGAGTATCTGGTCAGGTCTTATCCCTTTGTCCATTATAAGATCAGCTTTTGTCCAGTTGTTGCCGTACTCCGAGTCGGATGAGAACCTGTAGCCGGTCTCTTTTGTTACTCCTGTTGCTATTATCACAATAGTTTCAGGGTAAAGTTTCTTCAGTTTATGGCTTATAATAAAGCCACTGTCATAGTTGTCCATCATAAGGTCAAGAACTGCCAAATCAGGTTTGAAATTTTCCATCAGTTTTACGGCACCTTCTTCGCTGTTTGCTGTTTCAACGATGTAGTCATGACTTTCAAGGAGTATTTTTACCGGCTCGAGAAAGTCAGGGTCATCATCGACCAGCATTATTTTTTTCTGCATAATATCCATTTTCGCCCCCTCAAATAAAGTCTGTTCGTTTCTGATAAGTTGTGTGCAGCAGCTCATGACATTTATGACTGCCCGGTTTTCCGAGAAACTTTTCATAAAGTTCCTGCACGGCACAGTTTTTATGGCTCACTCTTAAACCCGCTTTTTCATCTATAGAATAAAGTGCACACATTCTTTTGAGTACCGCATCTTTATCTATTGATTTCGGCTGTCCTCCTCCGTTTATGCACCCTCCGGGGCAGGACATTATTTCAAGAAAGTGGAGTCCGCTTTCTTTCGATCTTATTTTATCCAGGATCACTCTTGCGTTTCCAAGTCCGCTTACTACAGCCGCTTTTACTTCAAGTCCGTTAATGTTGATCGAAACTTCTCTGTAACCTTCTTTGTTTCTGAGCTCCTGGATGACAAGCTGCTCAAGTTCAGAGCCTGTTATCATCCAGTAAGCGGTTCTGATGGCAGCTTCCATAACTCCTCCGCTTGCTCCGAAAAGTTTTCCGGCTGCCGATCTTTCACCGAAAGGAAGATCGCAGCTGGAAGGTGTTACCTTGTTCATGTCTATGGAGTACATTCTTATAAGTTTTGCCAGTTCTCTTGTTGTAAGCACTGCATCTATATCTGAAGTTCCTTTGGAAACCATCTCTTCCCTTTCTATCTCGAACTTCTTTGCAGTACAGGGCATAACACTCACTGAAAAAACTTTTTCAGAAGGTATTTTCATGTCGGGAGCCCAGTAGTTCTTTATA
>SLGQ01000071.1 GCA_007136595.1 Candidatus Sumerlaeota bacterium
CCGCAGTGAAAACTATTTTTTGGAGGAAAACATCAAAGTTTTGTCCGAAAAATCGGAAAGTCTTTCTTTTCTTGAAAACGAAGAAGAAGATATTTACAGCGTAAGTGATGTAAAATAAATTTCTTTAAAACATCCCCCGACAATATAGGTCGCAACAGGTGGTAGTTAAGTATTTAGAAACTCCACCAATTTCTCAACAACATCAACAGTTTCTTTAAAACTGATATCTGATGCATAGTTAAATTTTATGCGATAAGATTCCCATTGACTGATCATACGACTATCTTGTGATATCATGGAAATGATATTTTTGCAGTTTTTGAGGATATCGAGAGAGTTTCTTTTGGTGAAGGTGGCAATCACAGCTGATTTTAAAGTCTCAGGAGCAATTTCATTGTTTTTCAAATTATAAAGCACATATATGTCGTAAAAATCTCTTGGGCGGGTATTCGCAACACTTCTGGAAAGAATGGTTTCAAGTTTTTCAGCAAGAATTGTTTCGGTATTATAAGCAGGAATCGTAATGTATCTTTCCTCGAATATCAGCTTGAACCTGTATTTAACTTCCGATGGTGTTATTTTATCTCCTGTTGAAATATCTACCACAATAGGAACACTGAGCTTTCCATACTCGGCTTTGAGGTTTATTCTAATTCCAGGGTAATCATCAGTCTCTCTGATATCAACGGTACTTAGTACTTTAAAAGAAATATTATCATCAATTTCGATCATGCAAATTTCTTCAAAAATTCTTCTGATATTGTCATGATCTACAATAACCCCTTTAACAGTTGCATCTATATCCATTGTTGTTCTTTTATGGAGTCCGATCATTGACGAAAGCAAAAAGCCGCCTTTTATTATAAAGTTATTTTTATATTTCGACAACACCATTCGTTCAAGCAGCCTCTCCATTATGTAGTTTTGCAAAACCAACTGTGCAGAAACACCTGTCTCAACCGCTTTGTTTTTTATTATTGCTTTAAGTTGCATTGGATTTTT
Organism: Candidatus Sumerlaeota bacterium; assembly: GCA_007136595.1. Lineage (GTDB taxonomy): Bacteria > UBP6 > UBA1177 > UBA1177 > UBA1177 > SLGQ01. Next base: position 1,003 of record SLGQ01000071.1, read on the forward strand.
TGTTTTCAAAGGAGAACCTCCAGATATTTTCGTAATTTGTTCAGCACTCGGAGCTTTTCAGCATATTCAAGCAACAGTGGAATATTTTTTTCTGAAGAGTTTGTGTATTTTTTTATGGCAGGTAAGTTCTGCTCAATATCTATTGCGTTTTTACCTCTTAAAATATCACAAAGTGTCCGCTCAATTGAATATGCCCTGACTGTGTGCCCGTTCGGAGACAATATTTCTTCAACACCCAACTCATAAAATTCCCGGTTAGCTTTTTTTATAATTATTTTTCCTTTCAATGTTTGTGCGTGATAACCATAAGGAAAAGTCATTGTTATAACAGAAGGGGTTCTATCAGTAAACGACAATAAAAACAAAGCTGATTCGTGGGAAAATATTCCTGCAGGATATCTTGCTTGCAAAATATAGAACTCATCTTCCCAAGCCTCAGGAAGTGCATAAATTCCTCTGTCAACTTTTTGCAGTTTACCCGACTTTACAAGTTGAGAAAGATAAATTCTGGGAATTCCCAGCTCTGTCACCTTAGCAGAAGTAATTATGCCGTTGTTTTCAATGGCAATATTTAAGATCTTTTTTGTGTTGTCCATTCTTCACCTCAAACAAACACACTCTACACTATACACAATTAGAGTTTGTTTGTAAAGAAATTCTTGTTCCGCAAAAAATTTAAGCATCAAAACCATTCGCCCCGACAATATAGGTCGTAACACAGCAGTATAATAATTATGTGTAGTTGAAAATTTTTGAAAAGCACAACATAAAAACGGGGTTTTGCCCCGACTTTTTTAGAGTTGATGATTGTTTTTGCCCCGACTTTTTTAGAGATGGCTGTCATTTCTGCCTTGACTTTTTTAGAGATAATGGTATAAATAACTGAAATTATGGAGGGAGGTTCCTATGAAAAGAAAAGTGTTTTCTGAGTTGAAAAGCTGGGTTGATCAGAAAAAGAGAAAACCTCTTCTGTTAAGGGGTGCAAGACAGGTGGGGAAAACCTATGCAGTAAGAGAACTTGGAAGTATGTTTGAAAACTTTGTTGAAATAAATTTTGAAGAAAATGAAGAAACTAAAATTTTTTTCGACTCTTCTCTCACCCCTCAACACATCGTTGAACAAATTGCGCAATACAAAGGGGAATCAATTGTCCCTTCGAAAACACTTCTGTTCTTAGATGAAATACAGGCTTGCACTAATGCAATAAGAGCTTTGAGGTTCTTCTATGAAAAAATGCCCGAACTTCATGTTATTGCTGCAGGATCACTTTTAGAATTTGCGTTATCAGAAATTCCTTCATTCGGGGTGGGAAGAATTTCTTCAATCTTTATGTATCCGGTTTCTTTTTTTGAATTTCTTGATGCAACTGAAAATAAATTGTTGAGAGAAGCGATTCAAAATGCCGGCTTTAAAAATCCTCTTTCTTTGCCGCTTCATAATAAAGCTATGAAGCTATTGAGAACATATCTTACTCTTGGAGGGCTTCCGGAAGTTATCGACAACTATTTAAGTACTGGAGATGCAATAAGTTCCCAGAAAGTAATTGACGAACTAATCCTTACATTCAGAGATGACTTTGCAAAGTATAAAACAAAAATAGCTACCGAAAAAATTGACGCAACATTTAATTCAACTGCATTTCAAGCCGGCTCTAAATTTGTATATAACTCGGTAGGCGATGAATCTTCTTCCGGATATTCAACAGCACTTGATCTTCTGTGCAAAGCCGGTCTTGCAATTAAAATTTATCACAGCTCAAGTCGGGGAACCCCATTAAAGGCACAAATTAAACCCCGTAAATTTAAAGTATTGACTTTTGACACTGGAATTTACCAAAGACTTTTGGGGCTTGATATCCCCTCTTTTATATTGAGTGAAAACTTTGAGTTGGTAAACAAAGGGGCGCTTGCTGAAATTTATGTCGGACTAATGCTTTTACAGACTCTTCCCAGTCACACCAAGCCCGACAGTTTTTACTGGCACAGAGAAAAAAAAGGAAGCAATGCTGAAGTTGACTATGTAATTGAAAAAAACGGGAATATCTTTCCCATCGAAGTTAAAGCGTCTTCAAGGGGCGGGATGCAGAGCATGCAGATTTTTTTACAGGAGCGGGGACTTGAAACCGGAATAAGGGTTGCCGGAGAACCTTTCAGTGAATATCAGAACATTAAAGTTGTTCCGCTTTATGCAGTTGAAAACATCAGACAACTTATATAAATATGTTTTTTCTTGAGTATTATCGTCTCTGATATAATATTTCTGACAGATTTTTGATATTTTGGAGAGTTAGATGAGCAAGTGGACAATTGATTCGGTCAGAGAAACTTTTTTAAATTATTTTAAAGATAAGGGACACACAGAGGTTGAAAGTTCCCCTCTTCTTCCTGCGGAAGATAAAACCCTCCTTTTTACAAATGCAGGGATGAACCAGTTCAAGAACATGTTTCTTGGCAGAGAAAAAAGATCTTACACAAAAGCATGCAGCTCACAGAAATGTGTAAGAGCAGGTGGAAAACATAACGACCTTGAAAATGTAGGTTTCACATCAAGACACCACACTTTTTTTGAAATGCTCGGAAATTTTTCTTTCGGTGATTACTTTAAAAAGGATGCTATCGCTTATGCATGGGAATTGGTAACGGAAATATATAAACTTGATAAGAACAGACTTTTCGTAACAGTTTATGAAGATGATGACGAAGCAGAAAAGCTCTGGATAGAAGTTGCCGGAGTTGATCCTGCAAAAATTTTCAGAATGGGTGAAAAAGATAACTTCTGGGCGATGGGAGATACCGGACCATGCGGACCATGCAGTGAAATACATTATGATCTGGGAGAAGAGCTCAAAGTTGAAAAACCGTTTTTTGATAATGGAATGCCCGATTTTGATTGCGGCAGATTCGTAGAAATATGGAACCTTGTTTTCATGCAGTACAACCGCGATGAGAACGGGAGACTGCATCCTCTTCCCAATCCGAGCATTGATACAGGAATGGGGCTTGAAAGAACAACTGCCATTTTAAACGGAAAGCTATCAAACTATGAAATAGATATTTTCAAGGCTCTTAAAGATCATACGAGAGCTATCGCTCCATCAACCATAGACGAAACTCTTGATGCCAGCCTGAATGTCATTGCCGATCACGCAAGGAGCGTATCTTTCCTCATTGCTGACTCCATTACACCTTCGAATGAAGGGAGAGGCTATGTTTTAAGAAGGATAATGCGGAGAGCTATCAGACACGGACACAAAATAGGTTTTGAAGATCTTTTCTTTGAAAAAAAAAAAAAAAAACTTATCGA
>SLGQ01000332.1 GCA_007136595.1 Candidatus Sumerlaeota bacterium
TGACAGGATCAGATCCGGGACGGGTCGATTCTCCACCCACATCAATAATGTCAACCCCCTGCTCTATCATTTCTTCAGCTCTTATAACAGCTTTTTCAACATTATTATATTTCCCACCGTCTGAAAAAGAGTCGGGAGTGACATTTAAAATCCCCATAACTGAAGGTTTTGAAACATCTATCAGGTCATGCCGGAAAGAAAACCACGGAGCTTTATCTTTCAAATAATTTTCAATAATATTTGCGACTTCCGGCAACTTCCAGCATTGTGTTCTGAATTTTTTCAAAAGAGGTGGCAACTTATCTTTTCTTACTGAAAAAATCAGGTCACATTTCGGTTTTGAACAGTTTACTGAATATGCAGGAACCGCCGCCTCTCCGCCAAGAGCAAGAACATGTTGTTTCACCACATTTGCCGCAGGGGTGGAAATATCTGTAACAATAAAGGTTTTTGTTCCGAATCTCCCCTCCATAATGGAAATCCCGCTGTCAGAAACTTCAAGTGAATTCATAAGCTGAATATATTCATTATCTTTCAGATCAAAAGGGAAAACCTGCATTACCCACCCTCGTTCACATTTCTTGCGGATGATTTTATGGGTTTGTCTAAAAAAAGTCAAAGAAAGATTTAATAATGTTCATTTATTCCGGTTTTTGATCATCTTTCCTTTCAACACACGGCTCATCTTCTTTGTTGCCGCAAACTGTTATTTTTTGAGAATCTTCATCAGTTTTTTCAAGGTTTTCAACAATTTTTTTAATTTGTTCCGCCATTAAAAACGGATTGTTTCTAACCGTAAAATCGTCTTTGACAGATACCAGAGAAGAAAAATCCATTTCTTTCAGCATTCCATTTTCACCAATTACAAGAAATCCACCGATTTTTTCCAAAACATCCATTTTAATTGAGATCAACTGATCATTATAGGCAATTCCCAGCCTCCCTTCTATTTTGGTTATCGAAGGGAGCACAATTTTTTCAAGTAACCGGTTTTGTGCAATAATAAGATAGTTTCCAACAAATTTCAGATGCGGAAAAGAAAAACTTTTGAGTTGATCGTTGTCTCCCGGAACAAAATAACCGCCGATATTTTCAAGGGAGGAAAATGAAAAGTATGACAGAGAGTTGTTGTTCCCTACAGCGAGGTCTCCTCCAATTTCTTCAAGTAGATGAAAAGAAAAAGTTTCAATGGAAAAGTTTTCCCTTAAAAAAAGGTTTTCCCCTACCCTTTTCAACAAAGGAAAATCTATTTCAGAAAGTTTATTGTTTTCTCCGATCACCAGAGAACCGCCGATCTTGTCAAGACGGGGAAAAGTAATGTTTTGCAAAAGTTTATTTTCACTTATTATCAGGTTGTTCCCGGTTTTTCCCATGGATGGGAGCTCGATTTTTTCAAGAGAGTTGTTATATCCTACAGCAAAATAACTCCCTGCAATTTTAAGAGAAGGCAAATAGACCTCTGTAAGGGCATCATTATTTGCCAGCTGAAAATGTTCTCCAATGTTTTCAAGAGAAGCCATCTCAATTTTTTTCATGACCGGATTATCGGTAAAAAGAAAGTATCCTCCTATATTTTTGAGAACCGGAGCATTAAATTTGATCAGAGCCGGATTTTCCCCCGTTACAAGATATCCTGAAATATGTTTTGTAACAGGTAACTCTATTTTTGAAAATGTAGTAAGACCGAATATGAGATTCCCGTGAACTTCAAAACATTCCTGAATAAATTCAAGTTCTTTTTCATTAGTGATATAAAAGTCGCCGGTACATTTGACAATTTCGACCTTATCTTTTTTTTCTGCCGGAGATGACGCAAAACATCCATAAAACAATAGGGAAGCTGAAATGAAAAACAAAATGGAAATTTTAAAAATGAGACGCATCTTTCACCTCCTTTTCCGGAAATATATTACACTGAAAAACAGCTATATCCACTTTTTAAAAATAAAGTTGTTTGCAAAAACAGATCATATCTGTAATCTATGTACATTGATCCTGTGGGGGATCAGTTCATTAACATCTGCAAGGAGGACTTTAATGTTAAAAAAAATCGGAAGTTTACAAAAATTATGTCAAAATTTAACAGTTTTAGCGGTAATAATGGGAGTTTTATTTTTTTCAGGATGTATAAAAGATGATCCTTTATTGGAAAATGAGTTTGGAGACAAAGATATTGCAGATAACGGAGAAGTCGGAGATTCTGATGTAATTGAAGATGTTCCTGATGAAAGCGTGATAGATGACGAAAAAAGTGACGATACTGATAATATCCCCGGCAATGATGACGATACCGCAAACGGTTCGAATGATGAAGATGGTTGGAGTGCGGACTATTGTGTTGCTGAAGTTTATGAAGGGGGTGGGTTTGTTGAAAAAACTTTTCAGGAAGGTGACGAACTGATTTTTATTTGCGGCGAGGATGAATCAGGCAATGATCTTTACCAGAAAAAAGTGTGTGAAGACGGGATTTGGAAAGATGCCGGGGTTTGCGGGTGTCTTGACGGAAGAGAAAGGATCGGTGAATGCCTTGAAGAAGGGAGCTCTGAAAACAGCGGTCAACTGCTGGTGTGCATTAATGGAGAATGGAGCGGTATCGGCAAGTGTACCGAGTTCAAAAAAGATCTTACAGAAAAAGAAATCGGTCGCCCTGAAGGTGGGTACATACAGGGGCGCCCTTCAGGGATAACCATATATGAAAATGCGATCTATGTGACTATAGATACCAATAGTGCTTTAATAAAGCTTGACAAAACAGGTGAGGTTCTTGAATGGTGGAGAGCTTCTGAGTGGAAAGACGGCAGTTACAGTGTTCCAGTAAATGAACTTGCTTCCATAACGATAATTAACGGTTCAATATTGATGGGTGATCTAGGTAAAGAAGAAGGTGGGGATTATAAGTACTCCAAGCTTGTGGAAATATCTGCCGGCGGAGAATTTAAAGAACAATATCCTTCGTTTAAATATGAATCCGGAGGAACACTTTACAATAGATATATTCAGGCTCCTTTTGGACTTGCTTCAGGCGGGGACAGTTTAATTTATGCAAGTAACGGTTTTGATGCCTGTTTTGATATTTATGATTTTGATAGCGGACTGCTTGTTAAAAAAGTAGGCGGTTACGGCGTTAGCGAAGGAAGTTGCATTGACCCTAAAGGAATTGCTCTGGATAATGAGGAAAATATCCATATAGCCGACTCAAAGAACTGCCGTATTCAGGTGTTTTCAAAAAACGGAGATCATATAAGAAGTTATGGAAGAGTTAACAATTGTGTTGAAGAAAAAGTTTATCCTTATGCTGTTGCCATTGGATCTGACGGCACTTCGTATGTTACTTACAACACCAAAAGAATGGTAATGAGCTATGACAGCACTGGGAATTTTATCTCAGCCTGGGGGGGAAACGGCATCGGATCATCCGAAAGCGGTTATAACTTATTTGACCCTAAGGGGATAGCTGTTGATAATGACTACATTTATGTTGTTGACGCCAGCTCAAAGAACAGAGTGCAGATATTTAAAAAACATTAACCTTTCAGTTTTTCATTAACAATTACTGCACAACTTGCATCTCCTGTTATATTTACAGCAGTCCTCAGCATATCAAAGATCCTGTCAACACCGAAAAGTAGAGGAAGACCGATTATGGGAATGTCAGCCGCAAGGAGAACCGCTACAACAAGAAGTGTCGGTCCCGGAACACCCGCCTGACCTATCGAACCGAGAGTTGCCGTTAAAATAATGGCTGCATACTGTGCCATACCAAGCTCTATTCCGAAAAGCTGGGCAAAAAACAGTGCCGCAAGAGCATAATATATTGCATTTCCATCCATATTGATGGTGGCGCCAAGAGGAAGAACAAAAGAAGTTGTTTCTTTTGAAACTTCCAGTTCCTGTTCACAAACTTCCATAGTAACAGGGAGCGTTGCCATGGAGCTCGATGTTGACAGAGCAACAATTTGGGCTTTTGATATTTTTTTTAAAAAGTGAAGGGGTGGCATTTTTGAAAATATTTTAACCATCATTGGATATACACCGAAAGTTTGAATTAAAAGAACCCCTGTATATATCAAAAGAAGTTTCAGAATAAGTGCAAGAATATCCCAACCGAAAGTACCCACGGCATCAGCCATTAAAGCAAAGACACCTATGGGGGCAGTAAGCATCACTTTAAGTATCATCCACAAAAGAACATCGTTCAAAGTTGAAACAAAGTTTATTACAGGTCTTTTTTTATCCTCGGAAAGTCTGCTTAAACCTATTCCGAAAAATAGAGCGAAGAACAAAATTTGCAAAA
>SLGQ01000318.1 GCA_007136595.1 Candidatus Sumerlaeota bacterium
CGGAATTGAGAAACATCTGAAATTAACTGCAGGGGCTGGCTGGAAAAACGATCTCAATCCTGTTTATTCTTTTTCAAGTGCTTCAGAAATATTCAACAGGAGGGAAAAAGAAAGCGGGGCTCTTTTCCTTTTCGGAGTTGACGGGGGGATCCAATCTTCAAAAGAAAGAGGTTTTTCTCTCGATGGTTCTTTAAATGGCGAACTCGGTATGATGTCGCTTGAAAATTCAACTCTTAATTCTCTCATTTCAGGTGGATATTTTTTTCCGGCTGATGATAATAATCTTTTAAGACTTTCTCTCTCTTTTCACAACTCAATGATAAACTATTCATCTCCCGAGTCTCTTTACATTGATTCCACACTTTCTCTGGCACATATTTATTTCAGTGATTACATATATCTTCTCTTTTTTAAAATTTCTGCAAGCTGGTATAAATCAACAAGTGAACTTTTGAGCTATTTGAACGGATTTTTTTCAAGTTTTGAAAGCAGTGGAAGAATTTTTGCAGGGGAACATTTTTATTTTGAAGGTTTGAGTTCATTTTCAATATCTTTTTTTGATGATCAGGTCGTTGAATATCACCGCCATAAAGATACTTATTACGGACAGCTTTTTATTGACGGAAGATTTTTTTCATTTTCCAAAGGGGTTGTTCTAGGGTTTGATGCCGGAAATTTGTCAATTCCTTTATCTTTCAGATACTTTTATTCAAGATCTTTTTCAAATGACATTCACAGGATGTTGTTTTGGAACGATATGGATAAAAATCCTCTTATCCATGAAAAAACAAGGGTTGACAATACGATAGAGATGAATTTGAGGGCAATATACTACTTCACAGATCATTTTGGTGTAAATTTTTCATATCTGGCACACAGAAATTTTTCAAATGTTGGTGAACATTATGCTGATTACGGTGATTTTAACAGGGTTGTCCATTTTGTTTCAACGGAGGTAAGCTATGAATTTTAAGGCTTTATTTCCGTTATGCATCATAATGCTCTTTTTTGCCGGCTGTGACAAAAGTGTTGAAACAACTTTCGGAAAAAAATGTGAAAAAATTGGTTTTAACAGTGAGAAGATCAGATTTAAAAGTGAGTATGACGGATCATTCAGATTTCAAATGGAAGAGGATATTGATAAAAATTGGGGAAGTTTGATGATCGGGAGTTTTGCAGAGGTAAAAGAGGGGTCGAACGATCTTTTTATTCAAAGAGAAAAAACAGATGACAACCACACAAATACAATTTACCTTTTCAGCAGGGAAGATGGGAAAGAAGAAGAATATTTCAGTGCGGATTCGGGAAAAATTGAAGTTGAATATTTGTATTACAGCTCTAAAGGAAACATAGATTTTATGAAAGGTTACTTTTACAGGCTTGTATTTTTTAATTCTTCAGGAGAGTGCAAGGTGATAGACAGAATAGATTTTGCATTTTACTGAAAACAACAATAGGTGGATAAAATGCGTTCAAGATATGGAGGAGGTTTCTTGGTAATGGTTGAAAAATACTTCAAAATATTTTTTATCCTTGTTTTTGGAGCGATCTTTTCCTGTACTCCCGATACTCTTACTTATGATAACAGCGACTGGATCGATATTGAAGATCATGGAACGGACAAGGATAGTTCCATTGGAGATGACAAGGATATTCCAACCGTTGATGGTGAACCGGAACCGGATGAAGATGTGGATGACTTTGACATGGAAACTGATGATGAATATCCCGATACTGAAACAAATGACGAAGATCCGGGAAGAAGCTGTTACAATGTTGACTGCAGCGGAAAAGGTTTCTGCTTTTTAAATGACGGTGTAGCAGAGTGTTTCTGCCGCAGAGGTTATCACGATGAATTTCCTGAATGTGTGGAAAATGATCCTTCTTCTCCCTGTAAAGGGGTAAGTTGTTCTGATGGAGGGACTTGCTTTGATGCCGGAGGAATTTTAAGTGATCCGATTTGTCATTGTGATACGGGATTTCTTCCGATAGGGCTTACATGTCTGAAAAATATTTCGGGGAATCCTTGTGATTATGTTGATTGCGGACCCAACACAGATTGCTCTGTTTCAATAGAAGACGGTTTGAAATGTGATTGTGAAAAGGGCTTTATTCCTGCCGATAATGGATGGGGTTGCAAAGAAGATATCCCCGATCCCTGTGAAGGTGTTGACTGTGGAGCTAACGGAAAGTGTGTCGAGAAAAAAGGTGGGGCGGAATGTGTTTGTGATGAAGGTTATTTCTGGGATGGAAAAGAATGTGTGCTAGAAAGTGAAAAAACATGTGAGTTCGTTGACTGCTCCGGACATGGAGAGTGCAAGGAGTTTGGCGGTGAAATGTACTGTGTTTGTGATGAAGGATACTATGCAAAAGGGTTGCAGTGTCTTCCTGAAACAGGTCCCGAATGCAAAACCGATTTTGACTGCTTTTTTAAATGCGGACCCTTTGCCGGAACCTGTGTTGACTCAAAATGTGAGTGTGAGTAAAAATTTCCCTCCTGAAAACATAAAATTTAAAGATTAATTCTTGCAATATAACATACGGTTAGATATAGTTTCAGAATAATTATTCTTTCAAGAGAGGAATAGATGTTTTACTCAAAAAAGTTTTTAGTTTTACTGGTTTTATTATTGTTCATAGGTTGTGAACTTAAAAAATATGAATTTCCGCACGAAGATAACGATGATGTCGGAGCAGCTTTGGATGAAGATGCAGATGAAGATGCAGATGATTTATCCGAAGAAGGGGATGACATCCCTGATGAAGATTTTCCGGATGGCGATGTGGAAGATGCGGGAAAGTTTAGAACAGTCTGGAAAACTAAAAGGGAAAATGAATCAATAGAGCTGCCGTTTGTTGAAAACGGAACATACAATTTCAAAGTAAACTGGGGTGACGGGACAGAAGATGTAATTACTGAGTGGGATGACCCTGCTTTGACTCACACCTATTCTGAACCCGGAGAATATGAAGTTGTGATAGAAGGAGTAATTTCCGGCTGGCAGTGTGGTGAGCATAATTTTCCCTGTCGGAAGCTGATTGAAATAAAGGAGTGGGGTACACTTGCTTTTGGAGATACAGAATATCAGTTTGCGAATTGCTCTGCCCTTGATATAACAGCAGAGGATACCCCTGATCTGAGTGAAACCAAAAGTTTAAGGTATGCTTTTTATAAAGCAGAATCACTTGTTGGAAACCATAGCTTTTCCAAATGGGATGTTTCAAGTGTGACAAATATGTCCGGTATGTTTTTTGAGGCAAGCGCTTTCAATCAGGATATAGGTGGTTGGGATGTTTCAAGTGTGACAAATATGTCCGGTATGTTTTTTGAGGCAAGCTCTTTCAATCAGGATATAGGTGGTTGGGATGTATCGAATGTGACAAATATGAGTTATATGTTCAGGAAAGCAAGCACCTTCAATCAGGATATAGGTAGTTGGGATGTCTCAAGTGTGACAAGTATGTATTCGATGTTTTATGATGCCAGCTCCTTCAATCAGGATATAGGTGGCTGGGATGTGTCCAGTGTGACAAATATGGGCTATATGTTTTTTGAAGCAAGCTCCTTCAATCAGAGCATAGGTAATTGGGATGTTTCTAATGTGACAAATATGTTATTGATGTTTAGAAGTGCAAGTTCTTTTAATCAGGATATAGGTTCATGGGATGTTTCCAATGTGACAGATATATCGGGGATGTTTTTTTTAGCAGTCTCTTTCAATCAGGATATAGGTTTATGGGATGTGTCCAGTGTGACAAGTCTGTGGGGGATGTTTTATGGTGTCAGTGACTTCAATCAGGATATAGGTTGTTGGGATGTTTCAAGTGTAACAAATATGGGCTATATGTTTAGGAATGCCAGTTCCTTCAATCAGGATCTGTCGGGCTGGTGTGTGGAAAATATCACCGAAAAGCCAAGTCTCTTTGACTTAGATGCCACTGCCTGGACTTTGGAAAACAGCAGACCAATATGGGGAACTTGTCCGTAAAAAGAGATCAAGACAATGAGACCAGGGTCTATAAGCGAAGCGAATCTCTAATCTTAAAGTCTCTTTATCAATACTTTGCCAGAAATTTATCAAGTGCCTGAGAAAATGCCTGTTTATGTCTATTTGAGAAAGTGGATGGTCCACCGGTATCAACTCCGGCACCACGGAGTTCGTCCATGAAATTTCTCATTGAGAGTCTTTGAGCAATGTTTTCTTCTGTGTAAAATTCACCGCGGGGATTCAGTGCAACAC
>SLGQ01000027.1 GCA_007136595.1 Candidatus Sumerlaeota bacterium
CTTTATCTCGTATTTTCAGTGGGATTACTGATCTCTTTTCTGGGAATTATATTTGCCCGGGATATTTTTGTGTTTTTTAACGCAAAAGGGGAAACGCTGGAGCTTGTTCTGAGTTATATGTACATTTGGCTTATAGGCTGCCCGATAGGTTCGATCCCGATGGTTGTGAACAATGCAATAAGAGCAACAGGCAACACAAAAACCCCCGGCATAATAATGGCTTTATCATCAGGCATAAACGTTATTCTTGATCCGCTTCTGATTTTTGGAATATGGATATTTCCTGAGATGGGAATAAGAGGTGCGGCAGTTGCCACAGTTACAGCAAGAACTCTGAGCTCTATTCTTGCCATCAGTTATCTCCACATTAAAATGAAGCTCTTTGATTTTTCTTTCCCTGGATTAAAGACAATTTTTGAGTCTTGGAAAAAAATAATGAATCTCGCTATCCCTTCATCTCTTTCACTTATCATGATCCCAATATCTGCCGCTATAATAACTAAGATCCTTGCCGGCTACGGAGATCAGGCAGTTGCAGCAGCTGGTGCAGGGAGCAGAATAGACATGTTAACACTTATGGTGCTTTTTTCCCTGGCAAGCTCTCTGATGCCTTTTACTGCTCAGAATTTCGGAGCGGACAAATTTGACAGGATAGTTAAGGGGCTGAACATTGCAGAAAAATTTGCCTTTATGTGGGGAATATTCATGTTCATTTCAATTTTCTTTTTTAAAGAAGAAATTGCTATGATATTCAGCAAAGATGGGGCAGTAATTGACTACATTGTTTTCTATCTACTTGCCATGACAGTTGCCTACCCCTTTATTGGAATATGCATAATGTGTTCAAATGTACTTAACGGACTTCACAAAACTTTTCTTTCAGCGGTGCTGAACCTTTTAAGGACAATAGTTTTCATGATTCCCGCTGTAATTTTTGGAAGCATTGCCGGAGGAGTGGAAGGGATATTTATTTCAATGGCTTTAACAAATATTGTGTTTTCTTTTGTCTATCACAGGGTGGCGGTAACAACAATAAAAAGGAAAACTGCCTCTGTTGACCAGCTTAAAAAAGGCTTTTGCAGCAACTAACCCTTTTTCAATTGACTTTTGAAATGTTTCGCTTAGAATCTTAATGGATATTTTATGTGAGGTGACATGGACATTAATAAACTTAATGAGCTGAAAGCTAGGTTTGAAAAGGCTTTGCTGGAATACCTGAAAGGGTCTGGAAAGCTTGCCAATGACCCGGAAAGGGTTGGATATCTCGATTCTTCAATGGATGTTTACATGGATGGGAACAGACAACTGGTATTTCTTGAAACCCCAGGAATTACCGAGGATTCAATTACTGTCGAACTTGCAGGAGGCAATCTGATCTTTTCGTGTGAAAAACTGCTGGACAGACCTTACGGAAGAAAATATCTTCAAATGGAAAGGTCTGTAGGGGCATATTTCAAAAACATTCCTCTTGCCAAAGAATCTCCTGTAAAGTCCATAGCCCACTCATACAAGTACGGTGTAGTTAAAATTGAAATAGAATTCGGAGATTAAAAATGAAAACATTTATCATCCTTTTTACGGCAGCACTTATGTTCTTTACTATTGCAGCAGAAGAAAAAGAGCCGCAAGCACAAGTGAACTTTAAAAAAAGCAGAAAAAGTGTTGAATATAAAATAAGTTTCATTCCGGGGTACCAGTATAATCACGAAGCCCCTTTCAGATTTAACCTGCTTGACAGAAAAAAGGAAGTGATGACAAAAGTTCCTCTTGATGATTTCAAAAAGGAAAAAGATGGAAGCTATATATATTCTTCAAATGGTAAGGAAAGATTTGTCAACTACTGGTTTGTGGCTTGCAAGTATGTTGACGGTGAAATTACCGGATGCAGGACATTTACAGATACAATTGAAATAAAATAGGAGGTATAGTATGGGTCTGATCAAAGGAATAACTGATGCAGTCATCCAGAAAGCTAAGAATGAAATGAAGGAGTACATTCTTAAAGTAATGGAAGAAGAAAACAACGAAAGTGAAGAAACTGAATTAACAGAAGAAGAACAGGTGGCGGAAGCTGAAGAAGGTTCAAATATTGAAAACTCTGAAAATGATGATGAACCTGAGGAAGAAATTGAGGAAGAAGATGAAGAGGAGGAGGAAGAGGAAATTCTTTCTCTGATAGATGAAGAGATCATAAGGCTTACCTTTAAAACCAGACCTGAAGTGGTCACCATACCCAAGGAAATCCTTGAAACACTACAGTTCCTTTCTGTCGAAGAGTTTGCCGTTTATCTCAAGCTTTTCATTTTTTGCTGTGACCAGAAAAAGAATTACGGATATATCGGAAATACTTTGAGGAAAAAATCGGGGCTTAACGACATGGAGCCCGATATATTTGAAAAAACAGTTGAAAGACTGAGCAAAATGGGACTTATTAAAGTTGAAGATGTTTCAGATAACCAGAGAACTTTTGTTCTTTATATCCCTTTTAATGAAGAGATAAACACTAAAGCTGAAACTCATCAGAAATCGGCAAAACCTGCACATGGAAAGGATAGAAACAGATACGACAACAGAAAATCAAATAACAGAAAAGGTAAACCGCAACAACAAAAACAAAAAGAGGATCCACCCCGAAAAGAAGAACCTCAAAAACCGATTGACAACAAACTGCCCGGCATTGCTGTTGCCGGCAACGAAGATGAAGATCTCTACAAATCATACAGAACCTATGTAAATCTTGAGATCGACAAAGCAAAAATGAGAGTGGGAAGATCCAACTTTGACAAAATATATATGGAAGCAGTAAAATACATAGACAAAAACTTCGGGTTTAAAGTGCTTTCCGATTCAGACAAATTCAAAGAATATCTTACCAGCTACTACATTTCGGCATTTGACATTAAAACATTTGAAGAATGGAAAAAAGATAAGCCTTAACAGGAGTTTTTGATATGCTTGAAACACGGATACTACAAAAGTCCTTACAGGACATAGAAATAAAAATAATGCTCTGTAAAACACACTTCCAGTGGGAGCTCCTTGCAAAAAACTATCAGGAAGTTGTCAACAAAATAGAAGAAACCTTTAAAGAAAATGAAATACCCCAGACATTACAGAATGCGATAGATACAATAAGAGAATCTCTCGTAACAAAAAAAGGTTCTCTTCCGCCACAGGATCTTTCCGATTTTTTCAAATAATTTCATGGCTTTTACCCTGACACATTTAAACATATTATTTTTTCTTTGACAAAACGAATTTGTCAAGTATAAATCTGTCCTTGTGTGGGCGCTTAGCTCAGCTGGGAGAGCATCGGCCTTACAAGCCGGTGGTCGCAGGTTCGAGCCCTGCAGCGCCCACCATATTGTTTCTTCAAAAGCGCGGTCGTAGTTAAGTTGGTTATAACGCCGGCCTGTCAAGCCGGAGGCCGCCGGTTCAAGTCCGGTCGACCGCGCCACTTTTTCATTTCATCTCAACAGAGTTTACATTTTCTTTTATGGTTGTCTCTTGCTGGCTCAACAATATTTCGGTAAGATTTTAGATGTCTCGATACATCCAGAAAACGGCTTTCAAATTTTAGCTGTATCGGGATAACTCAGGATGCCATTGATGAGTCTTTGGAGAGGTTTTCGTTGTGAGGAAATTATAGAGGGGCTGGGGAATTTATGACAAAATCCCAAGCACCTTCTGCAACTCCGCTTCATCAATATCGCCGAACCATTCATTCAGTTGACTTCTCGCATCGTTAATCACCTGTTCATCAATGAATCTAACAACCATTCTCACAGTGGCATAAAGAACCGCAAAATCGTCTGCATATCCAATAACCGGAATAAAATCGGGAATGAGATCAAAAGGAAAAATGAAATAACCAAGAGCACCAAGAACGATACCCTTCTCCTTCAAAGGCATCCGCTCACTCTTAACCGCATAAAAAAGCAGCAAAGCAGCAAACACCACCTTTGCACCCGCCTTCTTCCCATAATCGAGGATTTTCTTAAAAAAAGATTCCTCATCATAATGCTTTGAATACTTATCACTGTTCTCAAAAACCTCGTTAACCGCTTGCTTTTTCTTGTCTGTCATGGTGCCCTCCGTTAAGTTGCAGTTAATTATATCAGCAATCTTCCAAAAAAATCAATTTGTTTTTAAGCCATTTGGCGGGAAAAAATGCAAATTATTTCGTTATATATTAACGAGGGTGCTTTGTGCCACATTAAAAAACAGGA
>SLGQ01000119.1 GCA_007136595.1 Candidatus Sumerlaeota bacterium
AACATAAACACTATTAAATAATCTAATAAATTGACAAATCTGAAATGCAAACGATTCTTTAATTAACTTTTGTCCATTCTTGTTGTGAGGAAAAGATGATAGAGTTAAAAGAGATAGACCTTTTTAAAGATGTGTCGGAAGCTACCGGCATACTCAAAAAGAATATTGAAACAGTTCTGGATTTAATAAAAGAGGGGGGAACCATTCCGTTTATTGCCAGATACAGAAAAGAAAAAACAGGGGGGCTTGATGAAGTTCAGATCGCTGAAATAATTGATCGAGCTGAAAAGATAGAATCTCTTGACAAACGGAAGCGGGCTGTACTGAAGTCTCTTGAAGAAACGGGAAGCTATAATGATGAACTTGGAATTTTGATCAAAAACGCTCCCGATATGAAAACCGTTGAAGATGTTTATGCCCCTTACAAGCCGGGAAGGAAAACTAAAGCCGATAAAGCAATAGAAGCGGGACTTCTTCCTTTAGCTGAATTGATCACTGCGCAAAACCTCTCTTCAGAAAGGATCAAAGCACTTGCAGTCAACTATCTTTGCGATGCTTTTCCTTCGGCTGATGAAGTAATTACAGGGGTGGAAGATATTATATCCCAAAAGATTTCAGACGATATTAATATAAGGGATTTTTTAAGAAAACGGCTTAAAAACGGTTTTGTTGTTTCTGCGATCAAAAGAGGAAAAAAAGAGGAGGGATCCCTATATCTTGATTACCACGATTTTTCAGAAAAAGTTAATAAAATAGTTCCACACAGAATAATGGCAATTAACCGCGGAGAAAAAGAAGGTTTTTTGAATATTTCCATTGAGCCGGACAAACCGGGAGATCATCTGGTGGAAGATATTGTCAAACTTTTTTTCGGAAAAGAGAGCACTTTTTTTTCAAGTTGCAGTGAAAAAGGGCTGAAAATTCTTAACAAATCTCTTGGGAGTGAACTTTTCAATGACCTTAAAGAGTGGGCTATTGATGAATCCTTGAAAATATTCCATAAAAATCTGGAACAAATCATAATGGCTCCCCCTTTCGGAGAAAAAGCGGTTATAGCGGTAGATCCGGGGATAAGAACCGGATGTAAAACTGTGCTGCTTGACCCTTTTGGCAATTTCATTGACTCAACGGTCTTAAACCTTCACATTAAAAGTGCAGATGCCCTGAAAATCAAAGAATGGATCGAAAAACACGATGTAAAGGGTATAGCTGTCGGCAACGGAACTTTCGGGAGGGAATCTTTTGAGATAATGAGAGATCAATATGGAAGCAAACTGACAGTCGCTCTTGTAAATGAAGACGGTGCTTCAATTTACAGTGCAAGTGAAACTGCAAGGGAAGAATTTCCCCATCTTGACCTTACTGTGAGAGGTGCTATTTCAATTGGTCGAAGATTTCAGGATCCTATGGCTGAGCTTGTTAAAATATCTCCGGAAAATCTTGGTGTCGGGCAGTATCAGCATGACATCCCTCTGAAAATGCTTTCAGAGAAACTTAAAAGAACCGTAGAGTGGACTGTAAACCGTGTCGGGGCAAACTTAAATACTGCAGGACCTTATCTGCTTTCTTATATATCGGGGCTTGACATAAAAAAATCTCTTGAAATTGTGAGTCACAGAAAAGAAAAGGGGCGGTTTAATGAAATTGAAGAACTCAAAAAAATTAAAGGTATCGGAGCGAAATCTTTTGAACAGTGTGCCGGTTTTTTAAGAATATTTGATGGAAAAGAAATACTTGATTCAACCGGAGTTCATCCGGAAAGTTACGAAAATGTCAAAAAAGCTGCTTCAATTTGTGGCGTATCTGTTGAAGAACTTGTTAAAAACCCTGAATTTATTGACAAATCTCTTCATAATTTAAGTTTTCTCACTGATTCCGTTATATCGGAACTGAAAAAAAGGGGGCTTGACCCGAGAGATAAATATGAAGAAGCCGGGTTTTCCGATTCGGTCAGAAACATCGATGATCTCACCAAAGGGATGGTTCTTAACGGAATAGTTGACAATATTGTTGCTTTCGGAGCTTTTGTCGATATCGGCATAAAAGAAAAAGGGCTTGTCCATATATCTGAAATATCGGATCAATTCATAAAAAATGTGTCCGACCATCTCTCACTTGGTCAAAAAGTTAAAGTTGTTGTAAAAGAAATAGACCCCGCAAGAAAAAGAATATCACTTTCCATGAAACTTTAAAACTTGATAAATGGTAATGTGTTTGTTTGTTTGACAGGATTTTTCTGTTGTGGTAATCTTAATTTGTTGCAATGAGTTAAAAAAAGAACTCTCCCCAACCCTCTCTTTCACAAAGAGAGGGGGGAATGCATTTTTCCCCTCTTTTTTTTAAGAGGGGTTAGGGCAGTTATTATAGATGGGAGGTTTTTCGATGAATAAAATGTTGATCCTGATTTTAATGATATTTACTGTTTCGTGTAATGGCAACAGTCAGAACCATGATTTTGACCATGATTCACCTGATGTTGACCATGATTCACCTGATTTACATGATGAGCAGGATTCTAATACTCAGGATAACGATGATCCTGACGAAACAGTGGATGAAATCCCCGATGTTAGTGATGAGGAATACATTGACAATGATTATCAGGGGGCGGAAGAATGTCCTGATCTCATTGATGCGAAGTTTCCCTATTACAATGATGATAAGAGCATTCATTTCTGCCGTAAATGTGATAAACCGACAGTTAAAGATCCTCAATGTGTTGAAAATCTATGGAAAGATACTGCTGCTGCCCTTTACAAGGTTAAACCTGAAGCTGAGTGTGAGAACGGATATCCATGTGATATGCCTGATTTGATTCCCCAAACTCTTGAAGACTGGAAAGCGATTGAGGAACAAATAGGTTTTAAACTTCCGTACCGACCGCATGAATGTGATACGCTTCTTTCAGCAAAAGAACGCTGGACCCCGGATTCCACAGCGGGAAGAGTTAAACATTTCAACATAAGTGACGGGAAGGTGGGTCTGTTTCTTAGAAATCTGGATGTTGATTATAAGAAATATCAGACTTATAGCAAAGCAATGGAATATGATCCTGCAACACAGAAATACAGGGCACTTGCACCTGACCTTCTTGAGACAGGGGCGTACTATAAAGGATGTATGTTCCATATTGTTAATAATCAACATATATATTCTTATGAAAATGCTTTTAGAAGCTACCTTGCATACTCCTGCACAGACGGGAGGAGAAGGGTGATTTATCCCCGTACAATAAGGTATGTCTCATACACACCCTCATTGAACGACAACTGGGTGATAGCCAATGTTCAGGAAGAAGACGGTGGTCCGAAATATACGATGTATGCAAAGGTGGATACATGGGAATGGACAAAGTTGATGCATGGATTGTCATATCGTCCTATCCTTGTGAATGATAAAGGAGTGTTTTATAACGAAGAGTTCAAAGCATACTACTGTGATTTCTCAAAGAACCCTGAAAGCGTGGAGGATTGTGTTCTGATAAATGAAACTGAATCTGAAGGTGTCAGATATCCCGTCATAAACAATGAAGACGAAACAGAAATTTTATATGAATCCCATGATAATGAGAAGTATGATGGATTTGTAATGAAAAGACTAAAAATAGGGAATAGTGGTAAGAAAGAATACAGTACAGTTATAACCACAAACCAGTCTTCAAGTGAGGATTGGGGTCCTTCAGGATATGCATTGTCAAAAGTGACAGACGGAACAATATTCTATAATGAACTTCTTGTAAACATTCACGGAGAAAGAGACGGCAACCCATGCTTTTATGACAGGAGCAAAAAAAACCGTGTATGCATGAAAAAAGTAGAGGATTCAGAAAACTACAATATCGGATACACTGAATGGGAAGGGAAGTGGATGGTATATCAATTTGTAGGAAGAGCCGCCCAGGCAGTCAGAGACCTTGATTGCTACTGTGAAAAAGAAGGCGTTTGTCCGTTTGCCCAGCAATGAGAAGGTCGAATGGGGGAATGATGCGTGACAATTTAACCATACTGTTTTTGTTTTTATTCATATCATGCACTTCGTGTAATTCAGGCAGTCAGAAAACAGATAATGATGTCGTTCCTGATACTGACAAAGTGCCTGATACAGAAACGGTGGATGAATCAGTTGATGAAAAGTCGGATGTTCCTGATGAAAATCCTGATGAAACTCTCGATGAAGAACCTGACGAGGTTTGTTATCCCCTTCTTAAGGATGCCCAGTTTCCCTATTA
>SLGQ01000150.1 GCA_007136595.1 Candidatus Sumerlaeota bacterium
TAGAACCAACGCAATAAAATATGGTTTTTTCAAGGTCAAGAAGGTCTATTGCAATTTCCTTAACTTCTGAAACATCTATCAATAAAGGTATTCCGAGAGGTTTTTTTATTTTTATTTGGGGAAGGATGAATCCCTTGCTTTTTGATTTGTCAAAAGGTAAAGAATGCCACAAGAAATCAAACTCTATCAAGTTTTCAATGTGCCACTTATCAGTTCCCGAAACAAATGAATTCAGTTTTATCAAAATTAATCTTTCTTCCATTAATTGATAACCCCGTTTACATTGCCAAATAATCTTGAATTAGTCAAGTGCAGTTTTGTCATTCCTCAACAAATTTTGACAAGTTGAAAAAAATAGTCATAAATAGTTATGAGATTCTGGAGGAGAGGGGATGTTGAAAAAAGTTTTTCTCATTTTTTTATTCACGACAACTTTTTCTATCAGTGGTGAAATTCTTGATCTTGAATTTCTCATCTCTGAAGGCATAAAAAAAAGTGAAAGTGTCAGGGCAGAAGACTTTCGCAGAGAAAAAGCGGCGTATGAAAGAAAAAGCACTGCCATGAAGTTTTTCCCCGGAACAAGTGTGGAACTTAAAATGTTTGATCTTTCATATTATCCGGAGCCGAAACCGATGATGGTCGATGTAGGTCCGGTAATAGATCTCCTTGATGAAACAATAAATGAATCAAGTCCGATACCTATTGATTTCCCCGAGTCCCTTCCTCCGGTTGAAGTTCCGATAGAAATGCCTGACCATCAGAGACAGCTTGAGTTGATGCTTGTTCAGCCGGTCACAAATCTCTGGGAAATTTATCAGGGATACAAAGCCAAAGATCTGGTTTATGAAATTCAAGGGATGAAAGTTGCCCTCAAAAAAGAAGAAGTTCGCCGGAATGTGATAAATTACTACTACACATACAGTATGATAGGTGAAGTGCTTGAGCTGATAAAAGAAACTGAGGAGCAGATAGAAAGATATAAAAAAACAGCCCGTAAATTCATCGATTCAGGAATGAGTGACCGCCAACCGCTTCTTAAAATAAAGGTGGAACAGGCATCTGTTGCCGCAGAAAAAGAAAAATATTCCGGACTTCGATCAGTCATTAAATCTGCAATTGCCCTTATGATAGAAAAAGATGAAAGAACTTTTGAAATAAAAGAGGAAAAACCTTTGTTTGCCCGGCTCAATTTGTCCAGAGATGAAACTGTTTTAAAGCAGGCGGAACATAGACCGGAATACAAACTTCTTCTTAAAAGTGATGAGATCAGAGATCGCCTTGATAAGATGTCGTTACAGCCTCTTATCCCTCAGGTCGCTTTTACTCTCGGATTCAGGAAAAACTGGGATTATACATATATTGACCCAGAAGGGGTGTTTTTTATCGGAGGTGTCCTTCGCTGGGATTTCGGGTTCCCGACAGCGGGAAGTTATTTTGATAGAAAAGCAGTTAAAGCTGAAAGTATTGCAATCAAACTTGACAATATAAAGTTGAAAAAAGATATGGAGCTTCAGGCGAGAAAACTCCATTCAGAGATAGCTGTTCTTGAAAAAACAATAGAGCTCAATGAAAGACAGATCGAAGCGGCTGAAGAAAGTCTCCGCATAGAAGAGGCAAAATTTGAAAAGCAGATGACGACGGAAACAGATCTGTTAAACGCATCTTTAATGTTGAGGAAAGCAAGAACGGAAAGAATATCCAATCTTTACAGACACAGCATTGCGATCTCCGAGCTGAGCTCGATAACAGGGATACCTGTTGAGTCATTAAGGTGACACAAAGAAAACAAATTCAGATCATTCCGAATTTTTTCATTTTTTTCCATAAAGCTACAGTGCTGATACCGAGATGATCTGCCGCTTCTTTTCTGCTGTATCCAAACTTTTCAAGTGTTTGAGCAAGGTCTTCTTTGCTTATGTGGGCTCTGCTGTATTTGCTTTTTGTTTTAACATCAGGATGATCGGCAGATCTGTTGATCACTGCTGTTTTTGATGACCTTATTTCTTCCGGCAGATCGTGGACTTCTATTTCTCCCTCACTTCTCAGTACAAATGCATATTCAAGAGCATTTTCAAGCTCTCTTACATTTCCTGTCCATTTATAGTTAACGATCGTTTCCATGGCTGATCTGGTTAGACCGGAAATGAATTTTCCGTGTTTAGTGTTCAGTTTTTCAACTATATGTCTTGCTATTAGAAGGATATCTTTTTTTCTTTCTCTTAAAGGAGTGGTTTTTATTGGAAAAACATTTAATCTGAAAAAAAGGTCTTCCCTGAACGCTCCGTCATTTGCCATTTTTTTTATATCTCTGTTTGTTGCGGTAATAAGTCTTATATCAACTTTCCTTTCTTTGTTTTCTCCAACTCTTGTCACAATTTTTTCCTGAACAGCTCTTAGAAGTTTAACTTGGATGGAAGGAGATATGTCGCCGATTTCGTCAAGAAACAAAGTTCCGCCGTGAGCTGCTTCAAATTTTCCCGGTCTGTCATTCACCGCACCGGTAAAAGAACCTTTGGCATGACCGAAAAGTTCGCTTTCAAGAAGAGTTTCAACAAGAGAGGAGCAGTTAACTTTCACAAAAGGACCTTTGCGTCTGAACGATTCATTGTGAATAGCCGATGCAATAAGTTCTTTTCCTGTTCCGCTTTCCCCGAGTATCATTACTGTTACATCGCTGTTTGAAGCAAGCTCAATATGTCTGAAAAGATTTATCATACTTTCGCTTTCTCCGATAATGTTGTGAAAAATTGTCCCGGAGTTCTGTTTAGCCGGCAATACACCGCACCCTTCAATTCTTGTAAGATCGGTAACAGTAAATACGATGGGATCATCTATTGAAGGGATTTCACTCCTTACTCCCGAAATGAAAACAGGTATAAGTTTTCCGTTTTTCCCTGAAATATAAAGGTGTCGCTGAATAACTTTTTCACCTTTTTTGCAGATGCAGTCATTGTCGTGAGGTTGCATAAGTTCTCCGTTTGCTCTTGTAAAACCGAATGCGGAGATACCTCTTCTTGTTATCATGGAGCGGGTTTTGCCGCTGAGCTCGATCATCACTTTGTTTATGAAGTGGACTGAAAAGTTGCTGTCTGCAACAAAAATTCCTACCGGAAGATCATCCATCAGTTTTGCTTTGTTCATGTTTCCCTCAAAAGTTAATTAACAAGCTGAAGTTAATATAACATAATTTTTTAAGTTAATGCAAGTTATTTTGTTAAAGAGATATATCCCTGTTTTTCAGCTGGCACGATTATTGTTATATAGATAAAAGATGCTCTTTAAAATATGATTTTGATGGAGAAAAAAATGAAAAAATTTAAAGTTTATTTTGTTGTGATAACAGGTTTAGTTCTGTTTACGGTCTTTTTGAATTACCAGGGAAATAAAAGCGGGGAAAATGAAAATTTTGAAACGGTAAATATTGCCGGAGACGAAGTAAGCGTGCTTGCTTTCACATCGCCATACTGTTATGCCTGCAAAAATCAGGAAAAAATTGTAAACAGCCTCAAATCTGAAATGAAGGACGGTACAATATTTGAGTTCATAGATGTGACAAAACAGAGAAGAGAGACAAATTATTATCAAGTTGCAGTTGTCCCTACTTTGGTTATAATCCGTCATGGAATGGAAGTGGAAAGGTTTACCGGTCGTCAGAGTGAGCCTGAAATAAAAAAGGTGATCGAAAGAGAGCTTGGAAGGAAGCATTGCTTTGATGGAACTTTGTGTTAAAGGAGCTTGATATGTCAAAATTTCTGATTCCGTCGTTAAGTATGGTCGGAGGTGGGATAGCCGGATACATTTTTTATTACTTCTGGGGATGTAAAGGTGGATGCCCGATCACTGCAAATCCCTGGCTCACAGTTATCTATGGTGCTGCCGCAGGATTTTTAATAGCTTGGAGCAAGTGAAAAATTGTCTGTGATCAATGGAATCAATTAGTTCGAATTGTTAAGAGAGTTTTGAATTTCAAGAACTTTTTCGAGAGGAAGTTTTGTAATTTGTGAAACTATTTCGGGAGAAAGTCCGGATAGAAGAGCATTTTTACAAGTTTCAACAGCATTAAGAAAGGCTCCTTTCTTGATGCCCTCCTGTCTTCCCTCCTGTCTTCCTTCCTGTCTAAGCCTGTCAGCAAGTGAAATCATTTTAACCTCGACATCTCTGTCAACATTAACTTCATCTCTCATTATACGCATGAACTCCTCCTTTTCAAGTCCTAAAATTTCAAACA
>SLGQ01000007.1 GCA_007136595.1 Candidatus Sumerlaeota bacterium
AAAAAAAGTTTTTTCCATTTACTATCCTGTTCAAACAGTAGATATCCTTCATGAGTTTCTCCCAGCACCTTTTTTATCAGCTTCATTACAGAAGTATCTTTCAACAAAAACTTTGCCACCGTATATTCCCCCACTTATTTTTACATCAAAAAACATATTTGTTGCATTTTATCATTTTCGTGAATTGAATCAATTTTTTCCTAAAAATATTGCCTTCTTATGAAAACTCAAAGCCGGCTGGCCTTATTTTATTTATTTATTGAACAATCAATTGATTTTTTTCTTAAAATTGTGATAATTGTCGTGAGCTGTTTTTTAACTTTAGGGAGGCTTTTGAAATGAAAAAATTTTTGATTCTTTTTTTTATCACATTATTTGCATTTACAGTCGCATCATGCGGGGGAGATGAT
Organism: Candidatus Sumerlaeota bacterium; assembly: GCA_007136595.1. GTDB lineage: Bacteria > UBP6 > UBA1177 > UBA1177 > UBA1177 > SLGQ01. The sequence continues at coordinate 411 of SLGQ01000007.1, forward strand.
GATCCGGATGATACCGGTAACACCGGGAACACTGGCGACACAGGAGATACCGGAGATACAGGCGACACCGGTAATACTGGAAACACAGGAAACACTGGAGATACAGGCAATACAGGCGATACCGGAAACACTGGTAACACAGGAGACACTGGTGATACTGGAAACACTGGTGATACAGGCAATACAGGCAATACAGGCGACACTGGAAACACTGGAGATACAGGAAACACTGGAGACCCTGTTCCCACCTATAATTTTGATGGAGTCTGGGCACAAAAAGCAATTTCAGTTGCAAACACTAAATCTTCAACCGGCATTATTGGAGTTGGAGATATTGATGCTATTTCAACTACTGTTACTATTTCTCTTGTAAATATGTGGTATGAAGACGGTGTTGTAAAATCAACTGCAGCCGCATGCGATATTGATGTTGATACCGGAAGTCAGTTCATGGAAATAACTTTTCCTGACAGCTATATGAGTTCTCTGATTCCAACTGAATATACTTTTGAAGTTTTTGAAGAAGGAGGAGGATATAAACTTTTTGTTGAAAATCATGTCTATACCACTAGCGTTGAACTTGAAAACCCCCTTACTGATGATATGCCTCTAGACGGGAGTGATCCCCGTGTGAAGGATCAGGATGGTGATGGATTCCCGGGTATGAGGATAAACGCAACCGGAAAATCTCTTCTCTCGCCTGTAATTGGAAATGGATGGATGGACATAGCCTCAAGAACAATTACAACTCACGAGATTAATACTGTTGATGAAAACAATCTTTGGGGAACAAATATTTGGAATGGAGAGCAGATTATTTATGCTGCATCAGCAGATCTTCTTAAAAATGAAAAAACTGTTACTCCTCTTCATGATCAGAGCTCCATAAAATTTGTAAGAATTGATGATTCGTATGATTGTGCAAAAATTATTGCTGAGAAAGATGCTCTTTTTAATTAATTTTAAACCTGACTCTTTTTTACAATACTTTTTCTATTTAAAATTCTAACTTGATTGTGTTTAACTATGTTTCAGGAGGCTCCTTATGAAAAAAAATTTGGTTTTACTTCTTGTTGTCTGCTTTATGATTTTTTTCTGTATTTCATGCGGAAGCAACAAAAAAGATCAGACTGACAACAATACTATTAATGATGAAGACTTGGCTGACAATGAAGATTTAACAGACGAATCATCAGAAACAGAAACAGATTCTGAAGATCCTGATGAAGAAGAGATCCATGATGACCCGGAAATTGAAGATGATGGCCATGAAGAAGCTGATGAAGAAGAAAGTGACTCAGACATCCCTGATGAAGAACCAGACGAAGAACCGGTTCTCGACAACATAATCTTTGTAAATGCTGAGACATCGGGAACAAATGACGGAACGAGTTGGGAAAATGCTTTCATCTCTTTTCAGGCTGCTCTTGATAATGCTGTTACAGGCAAGGAGATTTGGGTTGCCAAAGGAACTTATCGACCTGAATCTTTTTACGATTTTCCAGATGCAGATGTAAAAGATGTTCACTTCAGGCTTAAAAACGGAGTTGAAATTTATGGAGGATTTGAAGGGACTGAGTTTTACAGGTCTGACAGAGATCTTGATGCAGGTCACGACTCGATTTTAAGTGGCGAAATAAAGCCTGCCGCTGATCCCGCTGATGAAAGTGTCTATTCCTATCGTGTTTTTTATAATGATAACATCGATGAAACTGCAGTTCTCGACGGCTTTACCATCACCAAAGGATTTAATATTGCCGGAAGAGGTGGCGGAATGCTCAACATTAACAGCAGTCCTGTTTTGAGAAATATTATGTTTACGAAAAATATTGCAAGAACCGGGGCGGCTTTGCATAACAGAGAAAACAGCTCCCCGAAAATTGAATCGTGTACATTTGTTTTGAATATAGCAAGAGAGTCCGGGGGAGCGATCATAAACTTTGACAACAGCTCTCCTGTAATATCCAATTCCTATTTTGAAAATAATACTGCCAACGACAATGGAGGTGCTATTGCAAATATTGATGGATCGTCCCCTATCATCTACAACTGCACTTTTACCAAAAACCAAGTCATAAGCGAAGGTTCAGACACAGGGTTTGGAGGTGCCATCATTAATTCTGATCAATCAAACCCAACAATTAAAAACTCTGTCTTTACAGAAAATACCAGCCCCAATCATGGCGGAGCGATACTTAATGATAGGTCTGGAGCAACGATAGAAAACTGTCAATTTAACAAAAACTGGGCTGCTTCATCCGGGGGGGCATTTTTAACGATCGGGAAACCTCCTGAAGTGGTTCCTGTAGTTGAAATAAAAAACTCCGTTTTCAATGAAAATGTTGCAGCAGCGGGTGGGGCAATCGCTTCGGCTGCTTCAAAAGTAAAAATTACTTCATCCGTGTTTTCCGAAAATTCAAAGGATCCGGAAAAAGGAGATCCCAGTATAGGAGGTGGGGTAATATATGCTACTCAAGGTTCAGAAATATCTCTTATAAACTCGCTTCTCAGCGAAAACGAAAGTACGGGCAACGGAGGTGTTGCATTGCTGGAAACACATGCAAAAATCTATATTCTCAACTCTACAATGACACTTAACACAAGCTTGGAATCCGGGGGAGCAATTTATTTATCGGACACTACTCAGGCAACAATTATCAACTCGATCTTATGGAACAACGGGGATGGCGGCGAAAAAGTTAAACTTGAAATAGCTGGAGAAGGAACACTTAATGCAACTTATTCTTTAATAAAAAAAGCTGACCTGATGGACCCTTTTAATCCTGCCCCCTACCCTGGCGAAGGAAACTTGAACACAGATCCGTTATTTGGCAAAGGGTACACTTTGCAAAGCACTTCTCCCGCAATTGACAAAGGAACATTAAACCCTTACGGTGAAGGAGAACCGGGGCATGGAATAACTAAAGATTTACAAGGAAATCCCAGATTGTCAAATAAGTTAATTGATATGGGGGCATATGAATATCATGAGTAGAAATTAATCTTTAAGATCATAAACAACTTTCGCAAGAGTATTCGATTTATTCCTGAAAAATGAGAGTGGTGTTTCACCTGAAATCTTTTTAAAATCTTTTATAAAGTGGGCTTGGTCAAAATATCCGCACTTAGTTATAGCTTCATTCATCGAACTTTCAGGACTACTGTAAATATATTCAAAAACTTTGTTCAAACGGAGTGTCATAAGATAGGTTTTGGGGGTTATCCCTGCAAATTTCAAAAAATATCTTTCAATTGTTTTTTTGGACACATCATATTTTTGAGCAAGCTCATTCACTGATAAAAAAACTTTCTCCTGATTAAGGTTTCTAAGTAGCGTTCTGAAAACTTCAGGAACTTTTTTATCTTTATTTTTCGATCTAATAAAAGATACAACTGTTTCAAGCTTGGCTGAATGATCTTTTTCTTCTTGAAGTGCAGAAATAATATCTGAAATTTCGAAAAAATATGTTGAACCGTCTGTCATAACATCTTTCAATTTTGACATCTCTACTCCAAGAAGCCTGTAAAGACCTTCGGGAGTAAAATGTACCCCTATTATTTCTGTTTCAGGAAAAGGATCTATCAGTGGAAAATATGTAAGTATTCCACTTAAAACCGAACTACAGTCCATGAAAACATCTGAGAAAACATATCTCCCTGTTTTTTTACCGCAATGGATCATCAGTACCGGATGAGGAAAGGGCGGAAATTTCTGCAGGACATCTGATCCGCCATCTTCAAACTTTTCAATTATGTAAAATTTATCAACAATATCTAAAAGGTCAAAAGGGGGATCATAAATATATTTTT
>SLGQ01000144.1 GCA_007136595.1 Candidatus Sumerlaeota bacterium
CTGCAGCCGCAAGAACCTTGGTGATCGCTGCGGTAAGGGTCGTTTTTCCATGGTCAACATGTCCTATCGTACCAATGTTTACATGTGTCTTCGACCTTTCAAATTTTGCTTTTGCCATCTTCTTCTCCTCTTAATAAATTATCCCAAACTTTTGTTTCCGGATACTTTCAGGCAGTTCTTTATAACATGAAAACTGCATTGTAAATGTACCTCTACCCTGGGTCTGTGACCTGAGGTTTGTCATATATCCAAACATTTCCGATAACGGAACTGTAGCTTTAATTATTTTAAGTCCGCCGGGGACATCTTCGAAACCTTCAACTTCAGCTCTTCTTGCCTGAAGATTTCCAACAACATCTCCCACACAGTTTTCAGGAACGGTTATTTCAACTTTCATAAATGGTTCAAGTATTTTCGGAACAGACTTTTCTTCCGCTTCTCTGAAACAGTTTACCGCTGCAACCTGAAATGCCATTTCCGAAGAATCAACTTCGTGGGTCGATCCGTCAATAAGAGTTACGCGGACATCAACAACGGGAAAACCGTATTTCCCGCTGAAAGAAGCGGCTTCTATCCCCTTTTCTATACCTTTTATATATTCTTTAGGGATGACCCCCCCTTTTGTAACATCTTCAAATTCGATCCCTTTTCCTGAATCCAACGGAGCAACTTCAAATACGACATGGGCATACTGACCTTTCCCGCCGGTTTGTTTCACATGTTTATATTCCATTGTTACAGGTTTGGAGAAAGTTTCTCTGTAGCTTACCATCGGAGAACCGACATTTGCATCAACTTTGAACTCTCTCCTCAATCTTTCTACAAGTATTTCAAGATGAAGTTCACCCATTCCGGAAATAAGTGTCTGTCCGGTATCTTCATCTGTTCTTACTTTGAAGCTGGGGTCTTCTTTAGCGAGCTTTTCAAGTGAAAATGCAAGTTTTTCTTCATCTGCTTTGGTTTTAGGTTCTATTGCAATGCTGATCACAGGTTCAGGAAACACCATTTTCTCAAAAAGAAACTGTTTTTGTTTCGAGCAAAGCGTGGAACCGGTGGTGGAGTGTTTAAGTCCAACTATTGCACCAATATTTCCGGCAGATATTGAATCGACATCTTCCCTTTTGTTTGCATGCATTCTAAGCAGTCTTCCAATTCTTTCAGTTTTTTCCATAACGGGATTGTAGTACTGCTGTCCGGTTTTAAGTTCACCGCTGTAAACCCTGACAAAACTGAGTTCTCCGACATAGGGGTCGGACATTATTTTGAACACGAGAGCTCCCGGTTCACAGTCTGAAGGTGTTACAAGAACTTTTTCGCCCTGTTTAAAACTTTCGGCTTCAACCGGCGGAAGATCGGCAGGAGAAGGAAGGTATTCCACTACCCCGTCAAGAAGCAGCTGAACACCTTTGTTCTTAAATGCCGTTCCGCAAAAAACCGGGAAAATGGAATTAGCTATAACTGCTTTCCTGAGTGCCGCATAAACTTTTTCACGAGGTATCTCCGAACCTTCAAGATACATTGACATTATATCTTCATCATATTCGGAAAGTGCCTCAAAAAGTTTTTCTCTCTGTTCATTGACAACTGAAACCATATCTCCGGGCACTTCATCAACTTCTCTGTAGCTGGCTCCCAGAATGTCACTGTCATAGTAATATGTTTTCATTCCAATGACATCAACTATGCCGCAAAATGTTTCTTCTTTGCCTACTGGAACCTGAACGGCGATCGCGTTTGCTCCCAGAACTTCTTTCATCATCTTTACGACATTGAAGAAATCTGCTCCGATCCGGTCCATTTTGTTGACAAATGCTATTCTCGGCACTTTATAGCGGTCTGCCTGTCTCCAGACAGTTTCAGACTGAGGCTGAACACCGGCAACGGCACAAAATACAGCTATCGCACCGTCAAGAATTCTCAAAGACCTTTCAACTTCAACTGTAAAATCAACATGTCCGGGAGTATCTATGATGTTGATCCTTTTTTCTTTCCAGTAACAGGTCGTTGCAGCAGAAGTAATGGTTATCCCTCTTTCCTGCTCTTGCTCCATCCAGTCCATTACAGCTGTTCCTTCGTGAACTTCACCCATCTTCCGGGACACACCGGTGTAGAACAATATCCTCTCAGTAGTTGTGGTTTTACCCGCATCAATATGTGCCATTATGCCTATATTGCGGATATCGCCAAGATATGTATTTCTACAACCGTTGCTCATTGTTTACCCTGCTACCATTTGAAATGTGCAAAAGCTTTGTTTGCTTCAGCCATCTTAAAAGTATCTTCTCTTCTTTTAAAAGCATTCCCTCTGTTGTTGAATGCATCATCTATTTCACCTGCAAGTTTGAGGGCAGTCCCTTTCTCGCTTCTTTTGCGGGCAAAAGTGATAAGCCATTTCATACCGATAGCTTGACTGTTATTAAGTGTAACTTCAGTAGGAACCTGGTATGTGGCACCACCGATCCTGGTTGATTTGACCATCACTCTGGGACGGACATTTTCAAGTGCTGTCTTGAAAACATCTACCGGAGAATCGGTTTTCCCTTTGGATGCAGCTTCAATAGCGTCATAAACGAGTTTTTCGGCTGTACTTTTTTTACCCTGCAACATCACTTTGTTGATGAATTTCTGAAGAAGAACATCTCCGTACTTTGGATCAGGAGATATTTCTCTTTTGTCAACACATTTTTTCCTTGGCATTATCTAGTCCCCCTCATTATTTAGGTCTCTTGGCACCATATTTCGAGCGGGCCTGCTTTCTGCCGTCAACGCCCGAAGTATCGTGAGAACCTCTGACAATGTGATAACGAACACCGGGAAGGTCCTTGACCCTGCCTCCTCTTACAAGGACTACACTATGCTCCTGCAAATTGTGTCCTTCTCCCGGAATGTAACAAGTAACTTCAAAACCGCTGGTCAGACGGACCCTTGCAACTTTTCTTAAAGCTGAATTGGGCTTTTTGGGTGTGGTTGTGTAAACACGGACACAAACACCTTTTCTTTGAGGGCATGAAACAAGTGCAGGCGATTTGCCTTTTTTCTTCTGTTCCAATCTTCCCTTCCTTATCAACTGATTAATGGTCGGCATCTTTAAATCACTCCTAATTGTTACCATTAACAAAAAAGCAAGCTGGATTATATGGGCGACCCTGCACCTGTCAAAATATTGTTGCCTTTTTATCGCAACATCTTTTAATTACTAAGAAATTTAACCATGCAGTTTAGCGGTGATTTTATATTTTTAAGGGCAATAACAGAATTATAGGAAAATCAGTGTTAGTCTCCGGACTCACTTTTCGGGTTGCTTTCAGCCTCATCTTCCAGCTCTTCAGCTTCTTTCTCAGGGAAATATATTTCATAATTGGATTCATTATACATCGGGAACCCTGTTCCGGCAGGTATCATTTTTCCAATTATTATGTTTTCCTTGATACCTCTTAGAACATCTTTCTTCCTTTCAACACTGGCATTGGTAAGAACTTTTGTGGTTTCCTGGAAACTTGCAGCCGAGAAGAAACTTTCCGTGTTCAATGATGCCTTTGTGATACCAAGCAGGATCGTTTCCCATTTTGCCGGTTGTTTGCCGGTTTTTTCTATTTCTTCATTTATCATTTCGAGTTTTTCCTTTTCGACAAACTCTCCTTTCATCAATGAAGTATCACCGGAATCAACGATCTTTCTTTTTCTGAGCATCTGTTTAACAATGATCTCAATGTGCTTATCGTTTATCGGAACACCCTGAAGTTTATAGACCCTCTGCACTTCCTGAACAAGAAATCTTGCAACTTCAACTTCACCTTTTATTCTGAGAATGTCATGAGGATCAACAGAACCGTCTATCAAAGGTTCACCGGCTTCAACTCTGTCTCCGTCATGGACATTTATGTGTCTCTCTTTAGGAACAGGTATCGGAGCTCCAACCTCTCCTCCCAGTTCAGGAGTAATTGTTATGACTCTTCTGTTTCTGATCCCTTTTCCTTCAGTGGTGATCGAAACAATACCGGAAATTTCTGAAACTTTTGCAGGATTTTTAGTTTTCCTTGCTTCAAAAAGGTCAGATATCCTCGGAAGACCACCGGTGATGTCTTTTGTTTTTCTTGCTGCTCTTGGAACTTTTGCAATGACATCTCCTGTTTTTATAACTGCTCCATTTTGAACTTCTATGTATGCATTTGCAGGAAGATGATATACCGCTTCACCTCTTGATATCAGTTTAGCTTTCTTTTTACCTCTTTTCCCCTCGTCTGATATGATTATCCGGGGAGAAAGCTTTGCATCTCTTGATGGGATGACAACAACTTTTGAAAGACCTGTCTGCATATCAAGTTCCTCTTTCACCGTTATTCCGTTTTCAAGGTCTTCATAAACTACTTCACCGTCAGTTTCAGCAACTATCGGAGTGTTATAGGGATCCCAGTCGGCAAGGATGGTATTGGCTTCAACCTGCTGTCCGTTACCCGCTCTGAGCATTGTTCCGTAAGTTACAGGATATTTTTCCCTTTCTCTCCCCTTTTCATCAAGGATCATGATCCTTCCATTTCTATTCATTACAACAAAAGTGCCGTCTTCCCTTTCAAGGGTCTTAATGTCTTTCCAGAGAACTTTACCGGCTCTTTTTGATTCATGACTCGATTTTTCAACTGACCTTGATGCAACACCACCTACATGGAATGTTCTCATTGTAAGCTGAGTTCCCGGCTCTCCGATCGACTGGGCGGCGATAATACCGATAGCTTCTCCTACATTAATGATATGTCCTCGTGCAAGGTCTCTGCCGTAACACTTTGAGCATACACCGTATTTACTTCTGCAGGTAAGAACGCTGCGTATGTTTACGACATCAATTCCAAGATCCACTATTTTTTCGGAAGCTGCTTCATCTATAAGTTCTCCCGCTTCAAGAATTATCTCACCTGTTTCAGGATCATCAACATCATCAAGAACTACACGGCCGAGTATCCTCTCTTTAAGAGGAGCGATCACTTCACCTGAATCGTTAAGGAGTGCTTCCATCCAGAGTCCGGTATTTGTTCCGCAATCTTCCTCGACAACAACAACATCCTGGGCAACATCGACAAGTCTCCTTGTAAGGTAACCTGAATTTGCAGTTTTAAGAGCTGTGTCGGCAGAACCTTTTCTTGCTCCGTGAGTAGAGTTAAAGTAATCCAGAGAGTCGAGACCTTCTCTGAAGTTGGCAAGAATAGGAGTTTCAATGATCTCTCCGCTTGGTTTTGCCATAAGACCCCTCATACCTCCAAGCTGTCTGATCTGATCTTTTGATCCCCTTGCTTTGGAGTCAGCCATAACATAGACCGGATTATCGGAAGGCTCTATTATTTCACCCCACATTGGATGGTTTATCTTTTTTTCTTTAAGCTGATCCATCATTCTGGCAGTTACTTTTTCATTGGCTCTGTCCCACAAGTCAACTATTTTGTTGTATCTTTCAGATCTTGTTACAAATCCGTTGTTATACTGTTCTTCGATCTCTCTTACTTCAAGTTCCGTTGACTCTATTATGGTTTTCTTTTCAGGCGGAACTTTTATGTCGTCAACAGCAATTGAATATGCCGCCTTTGTAGAATATTCAAACCCGAGATCTTTAAGCTTGTCGGCAAAGATGACAGTTGCTTTTCCACCTGCTGTTCTATAACTTTTATCAAGAATATTTGACCAGTCCCCTTTTTTGAACTGTCTGTTTATCTCTTTGAACCCTACTTCTTTCGGAGCAATTCTCCAAATGAGAAGTCTTCCGGGTGTCGTGACATGCATTTCTCCGCCTATTTTAACTTTAACTATTGACTGCCACTCTACTATACCGGAATCTTTTGCCATCAGGGCTTCATTTTCAGAATAGAAAACTTTCCCTTCACCTCTAAGATTGGGTCTTGCAGTAGTAAGAAAGTATAAACCGAGAACCATGTCCTGGCTTGGGGTGATGACTGGAGTTCCTGATGCAGGGGAAAGAACATTGTTCGTTGACATCATAAGAACTCTGCTTTCAAGCTGAGCCTCAATACTTAAAGGAAGATGAACTGCCATCTGGTCTCCGTCAAAGTCAGCGTTGAATGCGACACAAACCAGAGGATGGAGCCTTATAGCTTTGGATTCAACAAGTACAGGTTCAAAACCCTGAATACCAAGCCTATGCAAAGTGGGTGCTCTGTTCAACAGAACCGGATGTTCTTTGACAACTTCTTCCAGAATTTCCCATACTGTATCTTCACCTGCTTCAACCATCTGTTTTGCCGCTTTAACTGTGCTGACAAGACCTCTTTCGTGGAGTTTATTATAGATAAAAGGCTTAAAAAGCTCCAGTGCCATAACTTTGGGAAGCCCGCACTGATGAAGTTTAAGTTCAGGTCCTACAGTAATGACCGAACGGCCTGAATAATCAACACGCTTTCCAAGAAGATTCTGTCTGAATCGTCCCTGTTTACCTCTAAGCATATCACTCAAAGACTTCAAAGGTCTTCCATTTGTACCCTGAATAGGTCTGTGAACCTTTGTGTTGTCAAAAAGTGCATCAACAGCTTCCTGAAGCATCCTTTTTTCATTTTTTATTATGACATCGGGTGCTCCCAGCTCCATAAGTTTACGAAGTCTGTTGTTTCTGTTGATAACCCTTCTGTAGAGATCGTTAAGGTCACTCGTTGCGAATCTTCCACCGTCAAGCGGAACAAGAGGCCTCAAATCAGGAGGAAGCACCGGGAGGGTTGTAAGTATGATGTTCCTGCAATCTTCTCCCGAACGGAGGAACTTGTTGATAACATTTATTCTTTTCTGCAATTTGGCTTGAACGCTTTTGTCCCCTGTGTTGGTGAGTTTTTCTTCGAGTTCAGATTTCGCAGCTACAAGATCCATATCTTCAAGAAGTTTTCTCAGAGGAGCGGCTCCTGTTTCAGCAACTATTTTATCATATCCGAATTTATCTATGAGCTCGTTGTAAGTTTCCTCATCTAAGTAATCTCCTCTGGAAACACCCTGTATTTCCGATTCAACCACAACATAGCCTTCACAGTAGATAACACTGCTTAAATTAGAGTTTGACATTCCAAGTATAGTACTCACATAGAACGGGGAAGTTTTCACATACCAGATATGTGCAACCGGAGTGGCAAGAGTTATGTGTCCCATCCTGTCTCTTCTCACTTTGGACTCAATAACTTCAACTCCGCACTTTTCGCACACGATACCTTTGTACTTCATCCTTTTATACTTGCCGCAAAGACACTCGAAATCATTTACCGGACCAAATATCTTTGCACAGAAAAGACCGTCCTTTTCCGGTTTGAATGTACGGTGATTAAGGGTTTCCGGTTTCTTTACTTCACCGTAAGACCACTCAAGTATCTTCTCGGGAGAAGCGAGGGAAACTTCAATTGCTTTGAAATCAAAACTGCTTCTGGGTTTATCAAATATTTTAAAAATATCTTTCAATTTTCCCTCCTTATTGTTTCTGTTCTTCTATCATGTTAACATCAAGGCAGAGACTCTGCATCTCTTTGACCAGAACTGAGAATGAAGCAGGAATACCTATGTCATACTTAGTTTTTCCTCTCACTATTGCTTCATACAGCTTTTTCCGACCTTCCACATCATCTGATTTAACGGTGAGGAACTCTTGCAGACAGTAAGCTGCACCATAAGCTTCAAGTGCCCACACTTCCATTTCTCCGAGTCTCTGTCCTCCGAACTGAGCTTTTCCCCCGAGAGGCTGCTGAGTTACAAGAGAGTAAGGACCGGTACTTCTTGCGTGAACTTTTTCATCAACCAGATGGTGAAGTTTAAGGAAATACATAATACCAACCGTTACATCCGACTCAAAAGGTTCGCCCGTCCTTCCATCATAAAGGATCATTTTGCCATTTTCGTTTTCCCCGCCTTTTTTCAGCAGATCAACGATCTCCTCTTCTTTTGCTCCGTCAAAAACAGGACTTGCTGTATACATGCCCCCTTTCATTGACCGGATAAATTCCTTTATGCTCTCTTCATCAGCTTCATCTATCATTTTTAAAACATCTTTTGAAGGGTTGAGTGCATTTTTAAGTTCCGCTTTAAGTTTATCAAGAGAATAATTTTCTCTGATATATCTGTTTATCTGCTCTCCCATCCTTCTTGCACCCAGTCCGAGATGAACTTCAAGTATCTGCCCGATATTCATACGGCTTGGAACACCCAGTGGATTAAGAACTATGTCAACAGTACGACCGTCTTCCATATAGGGAACATCCTCTTCAGGAAGAAGCATTGATACAACACCCTTGTTTCCGTGACGACCTGACATTTTGTCTCCGACAGAAAGCTTTCTTTTTATGGCGACAAAAACTTTCACAGACTTGATAACTCCCGGAGAGAGATCATCGTTTCTGGTTATCTGCTTGATCTTTGAATCATATATCTTCCTGACAGTATCAAGCTTTCTCCTCATTTCAAGGAATAATTCCTTTACTCTTTTCATCGTATCTCTGTCTTTGACACTCAAAGAGGGCAGAGACGCTTCAGGTACGGAATCAATTATCTCTTTAGTAAGTTCAACACCTTTTTTGACAATAACAGCCCCTTTTTCACTTTTGAGCTCCTGATCTGTCTTATGACCTGTATAAAGTTTCCTTATCAACTCAAAGGTATGTTTTTCGATGATCCTGATCTCATCTTCCCTGTTCCTTTTCACAGATTCGATCTGAAGAGTTTCCTGCTCTTTCATTCTGGCATCCTTTTTGACACCTTTTCTGGAGAATATCCTTGTGTCTATTACCACACCTTCAACTCCTGAATGAACATAAAGAGAACTGTCTTTCACATCACCCGCTTTTTCACCGAATATAGCTCTCAGCAGTTTTTCTTCAGGACTGAGAACCGTTTCACCTTTAGGTGTTACTTTGCCGACCAATATATCGCCGGGATATATTTTCTGTCCTATTCTTATTATACCGCTTTCATCAAGCTTTTTGAGTATTTCATCCGGAGCATTCGGAATATCACCGGTAATTTCTTCCGGACCTCTTTTTGTATCCCTTGCTTCACAGATAAACTCTTCAATATGTATGGAAGTGTACATATCTTCTCTCAGCAACCTCTGATTTATGAGAATAGAGTCCTCAAAATTGTATCCATGCCATGGCATGAAAGCAATGAGAGCATTTTTTCCCAAAGCCAGTTCTCCTCTGTCTATAGCCGGACCATCAGCAAGGGTATCCCCCTTTCTCACATAATCACCTTTTTTAACTACAGGTCTCTGATTAACAGCGGTATTCTGATTGCTTCTTTTAAATTTTGAAAGATTATATATGTCAACATCAACATTTCCTTCACTTTCCACCTTTACAACTATCCTGCCGGCATCTACTTTAACGACAATCCCTTCTCTTTGTGCAAAAACAGTATAGCCTGAATCTCTTGCAACAAAACTTTCCAGACCGCTGCCTACAAGCGGAGCGTCGGTTTTAACAAGAGGAACCGCCTGCCGTTGCATGTTGGAACCCATTAAAGCTCTGTTGGCATCATCATGCTCAAGGAAAGGAATAAGTGCGGCAGAAACTGAAACCAACTGCACCGGACACAGGTCCATAAGGGTAACATCTTCTCTTTTTACCCTGCTTACTTCACCCGATCTTCTTGCATTTACTATTTCATCAAGGATCTTTCCTTTTTTGTCATAATTTACAGAAGAAGGGACAATGACATGTCTTTCTTCGTCAATTGCATCAAGATAAACCACCTCATCTGTAACGCAACTGTTTTTAACAAGACGGTAAGGGGTTTCAATGTAACCGAAATTATCTATCCTTGAAAAAGTTGTAAGCGAAACAATAAGACCTACATTGGGACCTTCAGGAGTTTCTACCGGACAAATACGGCCATAGTGTGTTTTATGAACATCTCTCACTTCAAATGAAGCATGATCTCTGGTCAAACCACCGGGACCGAGTGCAGACAGCCTTCTTTTGTGAGTCATTTCCGACAAAATATTTGTGTGATCCATGAACTGGCTCAACTGACCGCCGGCAAAAAACTCTTTTATAACGGCACTTACCTGTTTATAGCTTATCACCTCATAAGGCGTAAGTGTCTCTACAACGCTTCCTGCAAGTTTCTCTTTTATGCTGTGAGCCATCCTTAAAAGCCCTGTTTTGAAAACATCTTCAAGGAGTTCACCGACAAGCCTTACCCTTCTGTTCCCAAGATGGTCTATATCATCGACCTTTCCTCTTCCGTCACTTAAGTTAAGAATGTAAAGCATCGTATTCATTACATCTTCTCTTCTAAGCTGTCTTGTTGTCAACGGAATATCTTCGTTAAACTTGTGATTCATTCTCAGGCGACCTACTTCACTGAGATCGTAGTTTTCGGGATTAAGAAAAAGATTATTGAAATATGCCTGGGCAACTTCAAGTTTAACAGGGTTTGAAGGTACCATGATCTTATATATCTCAAGAAGAGCTTCATCTTTATCTGAAACTTTGTCGATTTTGAGAGTGTTTGAAAGGAACGGGGAGTAGTTAAAGTTTTCCGCATAGATTATTTCAAACTCTTCGATCCCCTTGCCAAGTATCGTGTCAAGAAGAGTTGCAGTAATATCATCATTGACATCGGCTATTGTTTCACCATTTTCAGGATCTACGATCGGAGAATAAAGTCTTTTGCCCTCAAGGTAATCTGCAGAAAGAGCTATTTCCTTTATACCTGATTTTTCCAACTTTTTAAGAACAGCTGTGGAAAATCTTTTTCCTTCTTTGGCAAGTTCTTTGTCATCAACACCGAAAACATCAGCGGGAATTTTTTGTTTTTTAAGCTCTTCAACTTTGGAATAATCCATGATCTTTGCAAAAGAACCGTTCCCTGCCCTGATCTTTTCCGGAATATAGTAGCTTGAAATTATATCCTGCGTTGTATATCCCCATGCTTTTAAAAAGATCGTAGCAGGAAATTTTTTCTTTCTGTCGATCTTGACATAAAGCAATCTTTTGGAATCGAACTCAAAATCAAGCCATGAACCGTGGTATGGTATAAGCCTTGACATGAATATTTCATTCCCACTTGCAGACTTGGTTTTATCGAAATCAAAAAAAGTACCGGGTGAACGATGAAGCTGATTGACAATAACTCTTTCAGTTCCATTTATTACAAAAGTACTCCAGTCGGTCATTGCAGGAATGTATCCGAAGAATATTTCCTGTTCTTTTATGTCGTTGAGTTTTATCCGCTCTCCATCTTCGTTTACATCGTAAGATGCAAGCTGAACTCTTATTTTCAGCGGCATCTCATAACTTGCTCCTCTGAGTTTGCATTCTTCTACATCATACTGCGGTTCACCGAGCGAATAACCAAGAAAAGAAAGCTCTATGGAGTTATTGAAGCTCGTTATAGGGAATACAGCCTTGAAAGCATTCTCCAACCCTCTTTTCTCTCTGTCAGTGGGAGCCGTTTCTTTTTGCAGAAATTTAGAGAAAGAGCTTTTCTGCACTTCAAGAAGATCAGGTATGTCGTTTACATCCTTTGTGATCTTGCCATACCATCTTCTCGCCCTGAAGTTACCTTGTCCTAAAATCCCCATTGCTACCTCTCTCAAATATCATAAACCGAAAACTTTTGAACCTTGCTATAAAACATAATATATATTATATAGCGCCTAAAACAAAAAGCAGGTAAGACAGTATTCCACTGCCTTACCTTTAATATATTCCTGCACTCTAACAACAGGAAATTAAAACAAATTTTACTTAACTTCTACTTCAGCGCCAGCAGCAACAAGTCTTTCTTTGATTGCTTCAGCTTCGTCTTTCGGAGCAGCTTCTTTAACAGGAGCAGGAGCACCGTCAACAAGATCTTTCGCTTCTTTAAGACCAAGACCGGTAATTGCTCTTACTTCTTTAATTACATTGAGTTTGCTTGCACCGACAGCTTTAAGAATTACATCAAATTCGGTTTTTTCTTCAGCTGCTTCACCGGCAGGACCGGCTACTGCTGCAACAGCAACAGGAGCAGCGGCACTTACACCGAGCTCTTCTTCAAGTTCTTTGATCAACTCTGAAAGTTCAAGTACTGACATTCCTTTAATGAAGTCTTTTACATCTGCTTTTGTAGTCATTGTTCTCTCCTTTTTAATAATAATGATTAAGCATTTTCCATTTTTTCTTTGTAGGCGGCAAGAAGCTGTACAAAATTCTGAGGTACAGCATTAAGCAGCCTTACAAAATTCTGAGGTACAGCAAGCATTGTTGCAAGCAACTGTGCCTGTAGCTCCTCTTTGCCCGGAAGATCTGCGAGCACTTTCACATCCTTTTCAGAAAGGATCTTCCCATCAAATACACCACCTTTGATGTTGATACGGTCGTTCTTTTTTGCAAAAGATTTAAGTATCTTGGCTCCTGCCACCTGGTCATCACCCATTGTCAGGACAAGGGATGTCATACCGTTCAGCATGTCCGTGATACCTTCATAACCGGTATCCTTCACAGCGATCCTGGCAAGCGTGTTTTTAACAACGATCATTCTTACATTGCTGTTATAACACTCTTTCCTCATCGGAGTAAAGGTTTCCATGTTAACACCGTTGTAGTCAACAGCGATGCATGATGAAGCCTTGGAAAGCACATCTTTCAGCTCTTCAACGATCTGTTTTTTCTTGCTTTTTTCCATTCAGCAACTCCATCAGCTACTGTTTCTGGTCATCGAAGAACAATGACAGGTCTCAGTCAGGAAATTAAGCCTTTAAAAGGCACCCGGCTTCTCAGACCAGAAAACGATTACTAAAAACCTATTTAGCCTCATTAACAATTGCAGTTTCATCAAGTCTTATGCCGGGACCCATTGTGCTGGATATCGACAGTTTCTTGATGTATGCTCCTTTTGCAGTCGAAGGTTTAAGTTTCACGACATCCTTAACAAGTTCCATAGCATTGTCATAGAGCTTGTCAGGTCCGAAACTCAGTTTTCCGATCTGGCAGCAGAGAACTCCCGCTTTGTTAACTTTAAACTCAACTCTTCCAGCTTTTACAAGCTTAACCGCAGCCTGGATGTCATTGTTTACAGTACCAAGCTTAGGGTTTGGCATCAAACCTTTTCTACCGAGTATCTTTCCAAGCTTACCAACTTTCCCCATCATTGAGGGAGTTGTGACAAGCTTATCAAAATCTGTCCAGTTTTCATTTGTGATCTTTTCAATAAGATCATCTCCGCCTACAAAGTCAGCTCCGGCTTCTTTTGCCTCATCAACTTTATCCGGAGTAACTATTGCACAAACAACAACAGATTTTCCGATACCATGAGGGAAAACACATGCCCCTCTAACCATCTGGTCCGATTTTTTCGGATTAACACCCAGATTAAATGCCAGTTCTACAGTTTCATCAAATTTCTTTGATTTTGCCTTTTCAAGAATCTCAACAGCTTTTTTGATGTCAAACTTGACATCTTTATCAAGATCCTTGTAAGCGTCTTTCAGTCTTTTTCCATAAGTTGCCATACTCCACCTCCTACTTAATTCCAATTCCCATACTGCGTGCAGTACCGGCAACAATTTTTTTGGCAGATTCAAGATCTACCGTGTTGAGATCTTCAAATTTAACTTTTGCGATCTCAGCAACCTGGTCCCATGTAACGGTTCCAATCTTCTTTTTGTTGGGCTCCCCGGATCCTTTACTCTTGTTCAATGCTTTCATAAGCAACTGGGAAGCAGGCGGTGTTTTTGTTATGAACGAAAATGATCTGTCCGCATAAACCGTAATGACAACAGGAATGGTATATCCCCGCTGTTCCTGGGTTTTAGCATTGAATGCTTTGCAGAAGTCCATAATGTTCACACCGTGCTGCCCGAGTGCAGGACCAACGGGAGGAGCCGGATTTGCCTGACCTGCAGGTATCTGCAGTTTAATGTTTGCAAGCACTTTCTTAGCCATAGTTTACTCCTCTTAAATCGTTAATCCTCAACTTTCTCAACCTGAGAAAAGTTAAGCTCGACGGGTGTAGAACGCCCAAATATATTTACCAGAACATCCAGTTTTTCTTTGCCTTCCTTGACATCATCAATAATGGCTTTGAAATTGGCAAAAGGTCCTTCCTTAATAAGAACCATCTCACCTTTTTCAAACATTATCTTAGAAACGGAAGTGATTTCACCCTCTTCTATCATTTTTTTAATTTTTGCTATTTCAGCGGAAGTAACCGATTTAGGTTCAACAAAAGACTTTTTACCGGAATGATTCCTTTTTTCTCCGATAAGAGCAGGTTTTCTCTGAAATGGAACACTTTTAAGCAGCACCCATGTTTCTTCAGAATAATTCATCTGAATAAAAATGTAGCCGGGATAAAGATTCTTTTTGACAAGTTTTTTCTTGCCCTCTTTCTTTACCTCGACCTCAACTTCAGGAACGATGATCTCGCCGAATTCGTTTTCCATACCTTTTTCCTTTATAAGGTTTTCTATAGCGAATTTCAGTTTGTTTTCATGCCCTGACTGTGTGTGAATAGCATACCATTTCATAATAAATCTACCCCGGAATTAATAAATGAGAGCCGCAAGGTTGGACCATATAAGGTCAAAAACAACGAAAACGACTACCATGATACCGACAAAAACAAAAACGGAGATCGTTGTCACCTTTGTTTCTTCTTTTGAAGGGGTCACAACTTTCTTAAGTTCCGCAAAAGCTTTTTCCAGTTCCTGCAAATATACAAAATCTTTATATCTCCCTTTGTAGAAATAAAGCGTTGCAGCTGCAGCAAGAACCACACCTATCAGACCTTTTAACGGAACAAGACTTAAAATTCTCATTTCTGCGAGATCTATCACTCTCATTCCCAGAACAGCATCGGCTGCCTGAACAAAGAAATATGAAAGGATCAGGAAAAACCCGATATAAAACCCGGAAATGATCTTGGCATCTTTCATTTTACATAACCCCTAACTTAACAATAAACTGGCAGGCCAGGCAGGACTCGAACCTGCAACCCCCGGTTTTGGAGACCGGTGCTCTACCAATTGAACTACTGACCTTTACACACAACAAATTAAATCTTACCTTCTTTATGAACTGTGTGTTTTTTGTCGTATGAGCAGTACTTTTTAAGTTCCAGCTTATCGACAGTGTTCTTTTTATTTTTTATAGTAGTGTAATTTTTCCTTTTACACTCGGAGCAATTTAAAGTAACTTTAAGTCTTGCTCCAACTTTCTTTTTGGAAGCCATTTTCTTATCCTTCTAAATATTTACTTACTTACTCAACAATTTTAGCAACAACGCCTGCACCAACTGTACGGCCGCCTTCTCTTATCGCAAACCTCAAGCCTTCGTCCATCGCTATCGGAACTATAAGGTTTACTTTTATCGATA